>DATCZB010000247.1:0-3922 GCA_036526155.1 Gammaproteobacteria bacterium | reverse complement strand
CTCCGTGCATGCCGGCAGCATCCGGGCGGGAAGCGCGCGCCACTTCGCCGGCATCGTCGAGAGCTTCGATGTTCCAGCAGTCGGCAATCAGTCGCTCGACCTGCTCCGCGGGCAGGGCGAGCACGGCCTGATCGCGGAATTTCTCCTCGAGCTGAGCGTTACTCAGAGGGCGATGGATGTTTCCGAGCGACTGTTCGACGAATAATGCGTGCGTCGTGCCGTCGGCCAGCGTCACTTCGATGTCGACCTGATCCTCGGTGACGGAGTCGTCGGCCGTGACCGCGACGCGGTCGCGCAGGCGCGTCAGCAGCGGGTCGGCGACGGCTTCCTCGGTGAATTCCTGCAAGCCGCCCTTGCCACGGGCGAGCCCGATCGCTGCCGCGTGATAGATCGAATACTTGCTCTGCAACGCCCGCCGCAGATCGCGCTTGTTGCACAGATCGAGGACGAGCGGCGCGACCTTGAGCCGGATCGACTCGATCTGCTCGGGATCGGGCCGGTCGCGCTCGCGGATCTGGCTGCAGCCGTCGATCGTCGGGTGCACAACGAGGCCACACGCGTATGGCTTGTACGCGTTTGCCATGAGCGCGTATTCCTGGCCGAGACCGTTCGTTATCTTTTTGAGGTCGTATTCGCGTGCAGTCACCGGAGCGAAGCCGCGCGGACCTTCGAGCGCCTGTTCGCCGGCCGTGAAGTCGGCTGCCGCCAGGCGCGCCGCCGTCAGCCCGTTCTGCGCCGCACGCCCGGGCTGAAAGGACTTCGCCATCGAGCCGAACATCTCGCGAATCCCGGCTGACTGGGTTGCGGAAAGCCCGAGTGCCCAGACCATCTGTTTCGTCGAAAGCCCGAGCAGCTTGCCGATCGCGGCGGCAGCGCCAAAGACCCCCGTGGTCGAGGTAATGTGCCAGCCGGCTTCGTAGTGCGCTGGGTAAACGGCATCGCCGATGCGCGACTCGACCTCGAACCCGAGGATGAAGGCGTGGACAAAATCGCGGCCGGACACGGGATTGGCGCTGGCATGAGCGAACAGGGCCGAGCCGACCGGCACGCTCGGATGGATGTAATTCTGCGGCAGCGTGTCGTCATACTCATGGACGTGCGAGCCGATGCCGTTCAGAAGGGCGGCGTTGAGCTCATCGAAAGTCTCTTTGCGTCCGATGACCGATGCATTGGCCGGTCCGCTGAAGGGCGCCAGCACTTCGATCGCCGTATCCAGCGCGGGCTCGATGCTGCCGCCGAGCGCGCAGCCGAAGTAGTTGAAGATCGCGCGCAGCGCTTCCTTGCGGACGTTCTCCGGTATCGCTTCGTAGGTGGATTGAGTAACGAACTCCGCGAGTTCCTTTGTGACGCTCATTCTTGTTCCCCCGGGCCGCGCTTCCTATCCCCCGGACAGCGCCTGAAATACGCGGATGCGGCTTGATGGCTCCGGCGTATCGCTGAGTTTGTCGCGGTCGCGAATGTTGCGACCATCGATCAGTATTTTGACATGGTGACGCAGGTTGGGCGTGAATTCTATCGTCGGCATGCGACCTATTGGCTGGCGGCGGCGAGAATACCGTAAGGTGTCCGGTCGAGGCTGCGGCTGTTCTCGAGCGGGATCAGGGCCGTCGAGATGAACGCATACTGGCCGGTCAGGGCGGCATGGCTGATTCCGTCGGTGAAGACCATCCAGGCAGAGAAGGGCGGGAATCGCACTTCCTGAAAGTCGCTCTCGTCCTGTTTGAAGCTCGGCGTCTCCTTCATGTAGTTGTGGATTCGCCGCATCGATCGGTCGTATGGGCTCGAGTCGATCACGCGGAACAGCGGATACACCTTGCTCGCCGCACCGACGAGCCCGCTGTAAAGATGATCGAGCGCGCCTTTCCTGGTCGGCACATGCGGCTTGCCGCCTTTGGCCGCGGCCCAGAGCTCGGGGTTGCGCTGCATGAGCTGCTCGAAGCTGCCCTTCGTGCCCCAGACGCGGTCACGCTCGGGGTGAACGTTGACGAAGAAGCGCAGGATGCGTGCGCCGTTGGTCGCGCCATACGCGCCGGCATCGATATGGATCAACTCGTTGCTCGAGCGGGCCTTGAGGTTACGGCCCTTTTCCTCGACCGGGCGAAAGCTCGTCGTGCCGAGCGTCGCGCCCGGCATGAAATCAGGCAGGACGCGATGCCAGAACTCGGCGACGCGCTTGCCGTGGTCGCGCAGCATATTCTCGACGCGGATCCGCGTCTTGGCGTCGGCGTCGAAGCGCGGCACGGAATCGGACTCCGGGTGATAGCTCAGGTTCTTTGCCTTGAGGTTGGCGTCGAGCCCGGACCGGAGCCATTCGATGTCCTGCTCGGGCGGCAGATCGATCGGGCACCTGGGGAAAAAGACGACGCGGCCGGCTTCGAGCGCGTCCTCGACCTCCTCGGGCGAGCGATCCGAAAAATCGTCGAGCGGGTATTGGCTGGTCATACTTTAATATCGCGTGCGGCGTACGCCTTGTCGAGCTTTTCGATGACGTCATTCACCTCGATGCGGTCCATGACGTCCGGCGCCCGGACGCGTCGCCCCCAGCGGATTTCCTTGACGCTGCAGCCGAACTCGTCGCGGACGGCTTCGGGATACTTGTCGACAACGAGATCCAGGCTCGCCCAGGGGCCGGTGCGGAAGCGGTTCGAGCTCGCGTAGAGGCCGACGACCGGCGTGCCGACAGCCGTCGCCATGTGCGCCGGCCCCGAGTCGGGGCAGAGCACGACGCTGGCGCGCTCGATCAGGCAGAGCAGCTGCTTCAGCGTCGTCTGGCCGATGAGGTTGCGCACCGGGCAGTTGGCCAGGCGCGAGATCTCGGTGCCGTAGGTTTGCTCGAGGTCGGTCGGCCCGCCCGTCAGGATGATCCGGGCGCCGTAGCGCTCATGCGCGTAATCGGCAACGGCAGCGTAGCGTTCCGCGCGCCAGTTGCGAAAGTTGCGGAAGCGCTGCCCGGTGCACGGGCTGATGATCAGGCTTGGCGTGTCGCTGGCGATTTCTCCGGCCGCGAACTCACGGTCATCGGCGTCTACCGGGATATCCCAGCGCGGCGGTGTGCGCTCGATCCCGAGCGCCTCGGCAAACTCGAACAGCCCGTCCATGACATGGCGCTCGGGGCGCGCCGAGAGGTGCCGGTTGCAGAAGTAGTACTGGCCGTCGCGGCCGCGGGCGCGATCGAAGCCAAGGCGAATCGGCGCGCTCACGCACAGGCTCGCGAGATTCGCCCTCTGCGAGGCATGCATGTGTAACAGCAGCGGAAACCGGCGATTGCGGATCTGGCGGCGCAGATCGAAGTAGCCGCGCCAGCCGAGGGATTTGTCGAGGATCGCAAACTTGACGCCTTCGAGGTCCGCCATCAGCGAGTGCTCCATCCGGCCGATGATCCAAATGATCTCCGTGTCCGGCCAGGCGTCCTGAAACGCCCGGACCACTGGCACCGTGTGGCAGGTGTCGCCGATAGCCGAGAGCCGGACGATGCACAGCCGCTTCGGCGGCAGGTCAGGCGGTAGCTCCATGCGCACGATCAGACCGCACGCTCAGGCTGTCAGTCGAACGTCTCGCCCTCGAAGCCCCAGCCGTAGCCGTCCGAGGGCCTGAGCAGGCTGCGCATGCGCAGGCGATGCAGTTGCGGGTCGCGCGATGGGTTGCCTGTGATGACAACGTTGTCGCCGGCCTTCAGCGACTCTCGAGTCACGCCCTGGCCCGAGAGCTGGCCGGCGCCGCCCCATTCGATTCCCCAGCGGACCATCTCGCCGTTCTCGTCCTCGGCGAGGATGTCGACCGATGCATGAGGGTTACGAAAATGGAAAGCAACGAGTGTTCCTTCGATCCGAACTTCCTTGCTCTCATCGTAAGTCGCCGTAAACGAGTGGTGTGCTTCTGCGCCGACCGCGACGATCAGCCCGCCTGCCAGTGCGGCGAGAAC
>DATCZB010000246.1:0-2410 GCA_036526155.1 Gammaproteobacteria bacterium | reverse complement strand
AGGCACGTCACTCGCAAGACAAAGATCGGCGACGGCGATGAGCTCGTCGTCGTGAAACAGGAGCGGCAGCAGGCCGCGCATCCACGGCACGATGCCCCGTTCCTGGCACCATTTCTTGAGTGTCTTGTGCTGGGCGCTGCCCTCGGGACGGAACCGCTCGCCGCCCTGGCGAAATCCGACCTCGAGTCCGTCCCTGGCCCACCGATCCGGAATACCGTAATCCTCGGCGACAACGAGCCTGAGCTCGCCCTCGGCGAACGAGTAGGTCGAATCCGCGTCGATCCGACCGGCGGGCGGCGGCGCCTCGGCTCTGGGCAGGCCAAGGTAAAGCGTTTGCCGAAAGATGCGCGCCTCAGCACCTGGCCAGCTGACCAGGACCGACGCATCCTCGCGCGCGGCAAGCGCCTGCCTGAGCTCGGCCAGCTGGGCCCGGCTCGGCACGGGCAAACCGGCCCCGCGCACGGCGTGACGCAGGGCGTTGTTGAGCCGGGAATCCGACAGGCTCGTCAGGAGCGCCAAGGGAATCCGGTCGAGCGACTCCGCTGCGCCTAGGTCGGCAGCGGCGATTTCGTCCAGCACGGTCTCGGCTTCGGTCATCTGCAACGCGAGCCTCGAGGCCATGACGCCGGCCTTCGGCCAGCGCTCTCGCAAGGCGGGCAGGACGTCGGCGCGCAGGAAGTTGCGATCGAACCGCGTGTCCACATTGGTCGGGTCCTCGAGCCAGCGGAGCCCACGGCGCCGCGCCTCGGCTTCGAGCTCGGCACGCGTAAACGGCAGCAGCGGTCGCGCAAGCCAGCCATCACCGAGACGACCGAGGGCGTGAATCGCCGTCAACCCGCGCACGCCGGTGCCGCGCAGCATTCTGAGCAGGACGGTCTCGAGCTGATCGTCGGCATGATGCGCCGTCACGAGCACGTCCCCCGGACCGAGCGACTCGGCGAACACGCGATAACGAGCCTCGCGCGCGACGGCTTCGACGCTTTGCCCGGGCTGCGGCTCGAGCTCGAGCTTGCGTGTGGTCAGGGCGACGCCGAGCGAGTCGGCAAGCTCGGCACAGTGCGCCGACCAGTCGGCCGAGTCCGCGTGCAGGCCGTGGTCGACATGCATCGCGACCAGCGGCGCGGCGACATTCGCTCGCCTGAAGGCATGCAGCAGCAGCGTCGAGTCGAGCCCGCCGCTGAGCGCGACCACGACGCGGCGCCCGGCGAACGGTTCCCGGGCCACCGCTGTCTGGAAGCGATCAGAAAATGTGTCGGTTGTGTCGGAGGCTGCCATCGTCGCCGCGGGGCACGATCAGCCTTCCTTATAGATGCCGACCCCGGCAACGCGCTGGCGGCGACGGCTGACCAGCTCGTCGGCCGGAAGCTGCCGCAGGTCGGCGAGCGCGGCGATCAGCGCGTTCTTGAGGGTCTCGGCCATGCCCGCCGGGTCTCGATGCGCACCGCCGAGCGGTTCGGGGACGATCTCGTCGACGAGCCCGAGCTTGCGCAGCCGGTCCGCGGTCAGCCCCATGGCCTCGGCAGCTTCTTCTGCCTTGTCGGATGTCTTCCAGAGAATGGAGGCGCAGCCCTCGGGGGAGATGACCGAATAGATGCTGTACTGCAGCATCAGCAGCCGATCGGCGAGGCCGATCGCGAGCGCGCCGCCGGACCCGCCTTCGCCGGTCACGACGCTGACGATGGGTGTCCTGAGCCCCGACGCGAGGTGCAGGCAACGCGCAATCGCCTCGCTTTGGCCGCGTTCCTCAGCGCCAACGCCGGGATACGCCCCGGCCGTGTCGATGAGCGTGACGATCGGCAGCGAGAACTTCTCCGCGAGCCGCATCAGGCGCTGCGCCTTGCGGTAGCCCTCCGGTCGCGCCATACCGTAATTGCGATGCACGCGCTCCTTCCACTCGCGACCCTTCTGGTGACCGATGAGAACCACGGGCTGGCCCTCGAGCCGGCCGATGCCGCCGACGATGGCGTGATCGTCGGCATACATCCGATCGCCGTGCAGTTCCTGAAAATCGTCGAGAACCATGCCAAGGTAATCGAGCGTGTAGGGCCGCATCGGGTGGCGGGCAATCTGCGCCACCTGCCAGGCCGTCAGATTCGAAAACAGGCTCTTCGTCAGCGACTCGCTCTTCTTGCGCAGGCGCCCGACTTCCTCGCTGATATTGAGCTCGGAGTCTTCGCCGACGAACTTCAGCGCCTCGATCTTGGCTTCGAGCTCCGCGATCGGTTGTTCAAATTCGAGGAATTTAAGGTCCATTTCTGCGCAAATCGGCGTATTTTCGCCACAATAACCCGCAAATCCCGACTCTGACAAGGGCCGGCGCCTCACAAGCCAAGGCCATCGAGGCCCGATCACGTACGCCGATTTTCGAGACCCTCGCGCGCAGGGAAGCGCGCGCGGAGCCTCCAGGGAT
>DATCZB010000245.1:0-2479 GCA_036526155.1 Gammaproteobacteria bacterium | reverse complement strand
ATGCCTGCTCGGCATCAACTCGGTCGAAACGCCACGCGATCTGCGGCGCGCGGTATGGGCGCGGATCGGCGGAGACCTCAAGCCCCGGCACCTCGATCGCATCGGGCACCGGACGATCGGTTTCGACGACCTCCCCGCCGCATTCCAGGATTACATCGACGGCAAGGTGACGGGACGCACGGTCGTGGAGATTGCCACCCAGGCAAACCGGTGACATGGGGCCTCGGGTAATTCGCAACGTCAGCAGTTGTTTCTGCGCCGGATGTTCGCGCGCAATGGCCACGGTGTGCCTGTTCGCGTGCGCCGCGACCGTGTATGCGCAGGATGTCGACCGGCGCGAGATGAACAACGGCCAGTTGATTCTCGAGAACGTCCCGGACATTCCGGCGCAACTCCGCACCGACCTGTATCGATACCAGGACGTGAGAGCCGCGGCGTTTCGTGCGTGGAGCGGAGACGGCGACAGCATCTATGTATCGACCGGCTTCGGTAACGTCGATTCGATCCACCGGGTCGACACTCCGCTCGGCGCACGCCGACAGCTGACGTTTTTCCGGGAGCCCGTCGGGGAGATCTCGCGCCGGCCGGGGAGCGACCAGCTGGTCTTTACGCGCGACGTCGGCGGCAGCGAGTTCTCCGCGATCTTCAGCATGGAGCCGGGCACTGGCGAGGCCGTCGCGCTGACCGGGGATGATGCGCGCGACACGGCGCTGGCCTGGGATCGGCAGGGAGCCCGGCTCGCCTACCAGAGCACACGCCGTGATGGCAGATCGAATGACATCTGGCTGATGCGTCCCGGCACCGACGAGCCCGCCGAAATCGTGCTCGAGTCGCCGGATGGTTCGTGGTGGGGGCCCGTCGAGTTTTCCGCGGACGGGCGCAAGCTGCTGGTGACGAACTATGTCAGCGTGACGGACTCACGATCGGTGCTCGTCGATTTCGACCGGGAGGAGCACGTGGTGCTCGCAGGCGGCGACGGCAACCCGAGCGTCAACCGCCCGGTCGCGTTCGATGACGAGGGCCGCGGCTTCTGGCTGATCACGGACCGCGGCACCGAGTTCAGCCACCTGGCCTGGCAGTCAATCGTTCCGGGCGCCCAGCCGGAGCTGCTGACCGCCGATATTCCATGGAATGTCACGGAAGCGGTGATCAGCCCGAGGCGCGACCGCCTGGCTTTCGTGACCAACGAGGCGGGCCGGTCGCGCCTCTACCTGATGGATACGCATACCCGCCGGTACCGGCTCGTCGATTCGATACCGATTGGCGTCGTTTCCGGCATCCTGTTCAGTCCTGACAGCCGCAAGCTGGCGATGACGGTCAATACCGCGACGACACCGAGCGACGCGTTTGTGCTTGCGCTCGGCCGCCGCCCGCTGAATTTCGGTCGGCTCAGGCAATGGACGGAAAGCGAGGTGGGCGGACTCGACACTGACTCGTTCGCGGTGCCCGAGCTCGTTCAGTATCCGAGTTTCGATGGCCGCGCAATCCCGGCGTGGATCCACCGGCCTGTTGGTGACGGGCCGCACCCGGTCATCGTCAGGATACACGGCGGACCGGAAAGCATGGCGACGCCGTCGTTCAGCATCAGCTTCCAGATGTGGGTCGCGACGCTCGGGGCGGCCGTGATCCAGCCCAATGTTCGCGGGTCCGCGGGCTATGGAAAAACGTATGTCGGGCTCGACGATGGGCGCCGGCGAGAGGATGCCGTGCGCGATATCGGCGCGTTGCTCGACTGGATCGAGGCCCAGCCGGACCTCGACGAGCGCAGGGTCATGCTGTACGGCGGCAGTTACGGCGGTTACATGGTGCTCGCGAGCGCGGTGCACTACAGTGATCGACTGCGCGCCGCTGTCGATTACGTCGGCATCAGCAACTTCGTGACGTTTCTCGAGAACACGCAGGACTACCGCCGCGACCTGCGGCGCAAGGAATACGGTGACGAGCGGGATCCGGAAATGCGCGCCTTTCTGCAGTCCATCAGCCCGCTGAACAACGTCGAGAAAATCACCGTGCCGCTGTTCGTAATACAGGGGGAAAACGATCCTCGCGTGCCGGCGACCGAGGCGCTGCAGATCGTCAATGCGCTGAGGTCCTCCGGGCGGGACGTCTGGTATATGAATGCCCTGAATGAGGGCCACGGATTTCGCAAACGTGAAAACCGGGATGTGATGCAACAAGCCGTCGTGATGTTTTTCAGGAAACACCTCGCGGGTGGCGACGACGAGCAGCCGTGAGCGGGCTGGCGGACACTATCCGGCGGGCCGTCGCCGGTCTGCGGGAGGACACTCCGCCGCAAGCGGTCGCGCAGCTGGCCGCGCTGGTCGAAGAACTGGCCAGGTGGAACCGCAAGGTGAACCTGACGGCGATTCGCGATACCGACGAGATGGTAACCCACCACATCCTGGACAGCCTGTCGGCCCGGCCGCTGCTCGAGGGGCGGGACATCCTGGATGTCGGGACGGGTGCGGGATTTCCGGGG
>DATCZB010000244.1:0-2433 GCA_036526155.1 Gammaproteobacteria bacterium | reverse complement strand
ATGCCTGCTCGGCATCAACTCGGTCGAAACGCCACGCGATCTGCGGCGCGCGGTATGGGCGCGGATCGGCGGAGACCTCAAGCCCCGGCACCTCGATCGCATCGGGCACCGGACGATCGGTTTCGACGACCTCCCCGCCGCTTTCCAGGATTACATCGACGGCAAGGTGACGGGACGCGTCGTGGTCAATATCGGCAGCTGAGGAGGCGGCATGAAAACGATTCGTACGGGGATGATCGCGGCGCTGGTTCTGGCCCTGGCTGCGCCGCCCGCGCTGGCAGACGCGGTCGCGAGCAGGACCGAGAATAACGGCAACCTTGTCATGGAGGGCGTGCCTGAAATTCCGGCCGGGATCGTGGCGAGCCTGAATCGCTACCAGAACGTCCGCGAGGCGCGATTCGGCGACTGGACGCGCGATGGCACGGGCATCTACCTCTCGACACGATTCGGAGATACCGACCAGATCCATCGGGTCGATATGCCTGGCGGCGCACGGCAACAGCTGACGTTCTTCGCGGAGCCGGTGTACTCGGTGTCCCGCAGGCCTGGCGGCGACGAGCTGATTTTTACGCGTGATGCGGGAGGCAACGAATTCTCGCAGGTGTTCCTGATGGACCCGGAGACGGGAGACGCGACGATGCTGTCGGACGGTGAGTCGCGCAACGGCGCCGTGATCTGGGACCGGCAGGGCTCGCGCATCGCGTTCCAGAGCACGCGCCGCAACGGCGCGTCGAACGATATCTGGATCATGGATTCGGCCGATGGCGGCAGCGCGGAGCTCGTCGTGGCGTCGCAGGACGGCAGCTATTGGGGGCCTGTAGAGTTCTCGACGAGCGGCACCAGGCTGCTCGTGGGCAATTACGTCAGCATCACGGATTCGCGTGTTCACATCGTCGATCTCGATTCGGGTGAAGTCTCGCTGCTCGCCGGGGGCGATGCCGAGGCGAGCAGGAACGTGCCGATAGCCTTCGACGAGCGCGGCGACGGCTTCTGGTTCCTGACGAACGAGCGCGGCGAGTTTACCCAGCTGGCCTGGCAGCCGGCAGCGGCCGACGCAGCGCCGACGATCGTGAGCGCAGACATACCCTGGGATGTGACGGAGGCGGTCATCAGCAACGATCGCCGAAAAATCGCTTTCGTCGTGAACGCGGACGGCATGTCGGAGCTTTACCTGCTCGACGCCAGCAGCCGGAAATACCGCCGTGTCGAGAATCTGCCGACCGGCCTCGCCGGCCTGTTGAGATTCAACCCGGACGGCAGCCGCCTGGGCATGACGCTCAACACGCCGCAGACACCCAGCGACGTGTTCGTGCTGGAGCTCGGCGCGGCGCCGCTCGATCACGGGCCGCTGGTGCGCTGGACGTTCAGCGAAGTCGGCGGCCTCGATACCTCGCAGTTCGTTACGCCGGAGCTCGTACACTACCCGACTTTCGACGAGGTGAACGGCGAGCGGCGCCTGATCCCGGCCTGGCTGTACAGGCCGCCCGGCGAGGGCCCATTCCCGGTTGTCGTCTCGATCCATGGCGGTCCCGAGAGCCAGGCGCGCCCTGCATTCAGCAGCACCTACCAGCTCTGGATTCGTGAGCTCGGCGTTGCGGTCCTGGTGCCTAATGTCAGGGGGTCGGATGGTTACGGCAAGACCTACGTCGGGCTCGACAACGGGTTCAGGCGGGAAGACTCGGTGCGAGACATCGGCAGCCTGCTCGACTGGATAGACACCCGGCCTTCGCTCGATGGCGACAGGGTGGCGGTCTTCGGCGGCAGTTATGGCGGCTACATGGTGCTCGCCAGCGCCGTGCATTTCAGCGACAGGCTCAGGGCGGCCGTCGACATCGTCGGCATCAGCAGCTTCGTAACCTTTCTCGAAAACACGCAGGACTACCGGCGCGATCTGCGCCGCGTCGAATACGGTGACGAGCGAGACCCGGTCATGCGGGCGCATCTCGAGAAGATCAGTCCCATCAACAACGTCGAGAAGATCCGCGTCCCGCTGTTCGTGGTGCAGGGACAGAACGATCCTCGAGTTCCAGTCACCGAGGCGGAACAGATCGTCGCCGCGCTCAGGCAAGAGGGGCGCGAGGTCTGGTATATGAACGCGCTCAACGAAGGTCACGGCTATCGCAAGAAGGAGAACCGCGATCTGTACCAGCAGGCGACGGTGCTGTTCTTCCGACAGAATCTTCTGGCGGACGACTAGGCGGCGACGTGCGAGCAGCCCTCGCCGCAATCGGGCAAGCATTGCCCGATGACGCCATAGACCGCCTGGAGCGGCTGCTGGCGGAGCTCGAGCGCTGGAACCGCAAGGTGAACCTGACGGCGATTCGCGATACCGACGAGATGGTAACCCACCACATCCTGGACAGCCTGTCGGCCCGGCCGCTGCTCGAGGGGCGGGACATCCTGGATGTCGGGACGGGTGCGGGATTTCCGGGG
>DATCZB010000243.1:0-5029 GCA_036526155.1 Gammaproteobacteria bacterium | reverse complement strand
GACGTCGACTTGCGGGAAGTCGGCGTTGATTTCGTCGAGCTCGAAAACGATGTCGTACGGGACATTCGCCTCCGCCAGCAACACATTCATGTGACCCGGCATTCTTCCCGCGACCGGATGGATGCCGAACCGGACGTTGATCCCCTTGCTCCGGAGCGCCTGAACCAGCTCGTAGACCGCATGCTGCGCCTGCGCCACAGCCATACCGTAGCCCGGCACAATCATGACTTCCCTGGCATCAGCCAGGAGACCCGCCGCTTCGACTGGCTCGATGGGTTGAGCTTCTCCGCCCGCACCGCCGACCGAGGCTTTGGCCCCCGACGTCCCGAAGCCCCCGGCAATCACCGCGAGAAACTTGCGATTCATCGCGCGGCACATGATGTAGCTCAGGATCGCGCCGCTGGAGCCGACGAGCGCGCCGGTGACGATCAGGAGATCATTGCCGAGCATGAACCCCGTCGCCGATGCGGCCCAACCCGAGTAACTGTTCAGCATCGAGATCACGACGGGCATGTCCGCGCCCCCGATCGCGACGACCATATGCACACCGAAGATCAGGGCGACAATCGTCATGAAAATCAGAGCATTAAGCCCTGCACCGTTGCCCCCGGGCGCTTCGCTGACAAAGAGCACACCAAACCAGATCGCGAGCACGAGCAAACCGAGATTCAACCAGTGACGCGCCGGCAGCAGCAACGGCCTGCCGCTGATCTTGCCGCTGAGCTTGCCGTAGGCGACGACGGAACCGGACAACGTCACGGCGCCGATCAGGATGCCGAGATAGGTTTCGATATCGTGTATGACCTTCTCGGCGCCCGTGTACACCGTGGACGAGCCCATGAAGTTGGCGAAACCGACGAGCACGGCGGCGAGACCCACGAGACTGTGCAGGATCGCAACCAGCTCGGGCATCTGCGTCATCTGAACCCGGCGCGCAAGCACCAGACCGAGCGTGCCGCCGATCGCGAGCGCGCCAATCAGCAACGCATGGTTGCCCGTGACGAATCCGAGAATCGTCACGACCATGGCGACGCCCATGCCGAGCATGCCGTACAGGTTGCCGCGTCGCGCCTTTTCCTGGTGACTCAGTCCGCCGAGCGCCAGAATGAACAGCACGGTCGCACCGAGATACGCAGCGGTAATGACTCCCTGAGGCATCTCGAGCCTACTTGCGGAACATCGCGAGCATTCGGCGCGTCACACCGAAGCCGCCGAAGATGTTGATTGCCGTGATCAGGACAACAAAGGCGCCGATTCCCGCAATCAGCGCATCCTGCGAGCTGATCTGCAAGAGCCCACCAATCACGATGATGCTCGAGATGGCGTTGGTTACGCTCATCAGCGGCGTGTGCAGCGCCGGGGTGACGTTCCAGACCACCATGTAGCCGACGAAACAGGCGAGGACGAAAACGGTGAAGTGCTCGAAAAAGGACGGCGGCGCCGTGGCCCCGACCAGCGCGAGCAGCGCGCCGCCCAACCCGAGCGCGATCGCGGGCCCTGCCCAGGCCGGCAAGCCAGCCGGCGCAGTCTTCGGCTCCGCTGCGGCGCCGACCTCGCGTTCGGCCGGCGCCTGCGGCTTCGGCGACGGCGGCGGCGCGGCGGGTGGCGGCCAGGTCACTTCGCCGTCGCGAACCACGGTAGCTCCCCGGATGACGACATCGTCCATGTCGACGGCGATCACTCCGTCCTTTTCCGGACAAAGCTCGACCAAAAGGTTCTTTAGGTTGGTCGCGTAGAGTTGACTGGCCTGTGGCGCCAACCGCGAAGGCAGGTCGGTGTAGCCAATGACGGTGACGTCATGCGCGACGACAAGCTCTCCGGGCTGCGTCAGCGCGCAGTTCCCGCCCTGCTCCGCGGCGAGATCGACGATCACGCTGCCGGGCTTCATGGCCGCCACCATCTCGGCCGTAATAAGCTCAGGCGCAGGCTTGCCCGGTATTAGCGCCGTCGTGACGATGATGTCGACTTCCCTGGCCTGTTGCGCAAACAGCGACATCTCGGCCGCGATGAACTCCTTGCTCATCACCTTGGCGTAACCGCCCTCGCCGGAGCCCTCTTCCTCGAACTCGAGCATGAGAAACTCGGCGTTCATGCTCTCGATCTGCTCCTTGACCTCGGGTCGGGTGTCGAAAGCACGGACGATCGCGCCCATGTTCCTGGCCGCGCCGATCGCGGCAAGCCCCGCCACACCGGCCCCGATAACGAGGACGATCGCCGGCTGGATGCGGCCGGCTGCCGTGATCTGCCCACCGAGAAATCTGCCGTAATGCTGCGCCGCCTCGACGACCGCGCGGTAGCCGGCGATATTCGACATCGAGCTCAGCGCATCGAGCTTCTGGGCCCGCGAGATCCGCGGCACACTGTCGATTGCCAGCGCGGTGATCCCGGCGCCGGCGAGGCGCGCGAGCATATCGGGATTCTGTGCCGGCCAGAGAAAACTGATCAGTGTCTGCCCGCTGCGGAAGAGATCGACCTCGTCGTAGCCCTGCGCCGCGTTGACCTCGGGCGTGCGCACCTTGAGCACGATATCGCTAGCCTCCCACAGCGACTGCGCATCGGGCTCGATCGTCGCCCCGGCCGCCGCATAGGCCTCGTTACTGAAGCTCGCTGAGCTCCCGGCACCTGACTCGACGCTGACCTCGAAACCGAGACCGATGAACTCCGCGACGACCTCGGGCGTCGTCGCGACGCGCCTTTCGCCAGGATAGATCTCGTTTGGTACTCCTATTCGCATCACGCCCTCATCTTCCGGGGATTATAGCGATCCTCGGGTGCTTAGCGCCGCTGATCGTGATCGTGCAGGAAGCGCCATAGTGTCGCAGCGACCAGCGCATGATTGATGTCGCCTGCGCGCAGCCGGTCGGCGAGGTCTGCCAGGGGCACGAGTTCCACCTCGGTGTACTCGGTCGTCGTGTTCTGGATTTCAGCCACCTTCGTCGCGCCCGTCGCGTAGAACGAATGCAATCGATGGGTGTGGATGGCCGGATTCGGGTTCAGAGAACCGATCGGCTGCGGCGTGCCAACTCGATAACCGGATTCCTCGAGACATTCGCGGGCGGCTGCGACGACAGGATCCTCGCCGGGATCGACGATGCCGCCGGGCACTTCGAGCACGAAGCTCGATGCGCCGTGACGGTACTGCCGCACCATGACGACGTCGCCGGCATCGGTCACCGGGATGATCTGCACCCAGTCGCGACTGACGATGCGAAAATAATCGTGCTCCGACCCGTCGACCGGCGACTCGGCCACCGACCGCTCGACGTCGAAGATCCGGCAGTCGACGATCCGCTCGCGCCGGAGCTCGCGCCAGGGCTTGATCGCGCCCACGCTAACCGGTGCCCAGCTGGAAGATCAGCAGTGCCGCGAGGTAGGCAAGCGCAGTCATATAGGTCCAGGCGAATACCGGCCAGCGCCAGCTGTTGGTCTCGCGTCGGATGACGGCGAGCGTGGCGGCACACTGCAGACACCAGGCGTAGAAAACCAGCAGCCCGAGCACCATCGGCAGCGTGAACACAAGACGACCGTCCGGCCACGTCGCCGACTGCAGACGCTCGGCCAGCGTCAGCTCCTCGGCCTCCCCGCCGACGGCATAAATCGTCCCAAGCACCGCGACGACGACCTCGCGGGCCGGAAATCCGGCAATGACGGCGGCGGAGACGCGCCAGTCCCAGCCGAGCGGCGTAAACACCGGCTCGACGAACCGTCCGGCACGACCGAGCCAGCTTTGCTCGAGCTGAGCCGCTGCAGCGGCGTTTTCGATCTCGGCAATGCGCTCCTCGAGCGCCTCACCGGCGAGCGTGCTCGCGGCAAGCCCGATGTCGGCGTCGCTTTGCGCCGCGACGTCTTCCGCGCGCGGAAAATAGGCCAGCGCCCAGACGATAATCGCGACAAAAAAGATGATCGTGCCGGCGCGGCGCAGGAAAATCCTGGCCCGGTCGAGCAGCTTGACGAGCACACTGCCCAGGCTCGGCATGCGGTACTCGGGCAGGGCCAGAATGAATGCCGGCCGCTGCCCGCGAAGCGCCGACCGCTTGAGCAGCAGTGCGGTCCCGACACCGCCGATGATGCCAATCAGGTAGAGACCGAACAGCACGAGACCCTGGAGATTGAACAGCCCGATCTGCTGCTGCGGCACGAACGCCGCAATCATCAGCGCATAAACCGGCAGCCGCGCCGAGCAGGTCATGAATGGCGCCGCCAGGATCGTGGCGATGCGGTCGCGGCGATTCGGGATCACACGGGTGGCCATGATCGACGGCACGGCGCAGGCAAAGCTCGACAGCAGCGGAATAACCGATTGCCCGGACAAGCCGATCGATCGCATCGCCCGATCGACGAGGAACGCCGCACGCGCCAGATAACCCGTGTCCTCCATCAGTATGATGAACAGGAACAGGATCAGGATTTGGGGCAGGAAGATCACGACACTGCCAACCCCGGCAATGACACCGTCCACGACGAAGCTCGCGAGAATGCCCTCGGGCAACACGGCCGCCGCGAAACCGCCGATCGCGCTGACGCCGGCATCGATCGCATCCATGAAAACGGTAGCCCAGGCAAACACGGCCTGAAACACGATTCCCATCGTCAGAATAAACAGCGCGGTGGAGATTCTGGGCCGGTTGACCAGCTCTGCAAATTTCGCGCCCGACCGCCGCAGCGCGCCGGTTTCTGTGACGACGTCGGGCAGAACGGTCCGAATCCAGCCGTAGCGCCGCCGGGCCTCGACGGCCAGCGGCGGGTCCTCACCGAACAGCTGCTGCCTGAGCTCACGCGCCAGCCGCACAGGCTCATCGGCAGGCCGCGCGAGCCCGGTTTCTTCGAGGACCGTGTCACCCTCGATGAGCCAGCGTTCGATTTCAGCTCGTTGCCAGCCTTCGGGACCGCTCAGGGCATCCTGCAGCGCGTCGACGGCCGCGCTGAGCTCGGACCAGACCACTGGCGCCTTCGGCGCGCTGCCCTCCGGCAGCGCCGCCAGGCCCTCGCGCAGCGCATCGAATCCGCGCCCGGTCGTGGCGACGACGGG
>DATCZB010000242.1:0-2361 GCA_036526155.1 Gammaproteobacteria bacterium | reverse complement strand
TCCGGTCCTGTTTCAGATCAATCCGACTCTGGCGAGTTGGGCGCTCGTTCTCGAGTTCATTTTCACGCTGGCGATGGCGCTGCGCTGCTATCCGCTGCAACCGGGCGGGCTTCTGGCCTTCGAAGCTGTCCTTATCGGCATGACGTCGGCCGACTCGGTATTTCACGAGGCCGAAGAAAACATACAGGTCATTTTCCTGCTGATCTTCATGGTGGCCGGCATCTTCTTCCTGAAGCAGATGCTCCTGTTCACGTTCACGAAGATCTTCGTCAAGGTTCGCTCGAAGGTCTTGCTGTCCGTGCTGTTTTCGTTCACGGCGGCGTTTCTTTCGGCCTTTCTCGACGCGCTGACGGTCACGGCCGTCATCATCACGGTGTCGGCCGGGTTCTACGGCGTCTATCATCGCGTCGCCTCGGGCAAGCACTTCCACCAGGACGATCACGATCAGTCGAGCGATGTCGAGGTCATCGAGCTGCATCGCGACGACCTCGAGCGCTTCCGTGCGTTCCTGCGCAGTCTCGTCATGCACGCGGCCGTCGGCACCGCGCTCGGCGGCGTCATGACGCTCGTCGGCGAGCCACAGAACCTGCTGATCGCCGAAGTGGCCGGCTGGGAATTCGGCGAGTTCTTCACGCGCATGCTGCCGATCACGCTGCCGGTGCTGATCATGGGGCTTACGACCTGCATGGTGCTCGAGAACGTCAAGATGTTCGGCTACGGCGCCCGGCTGCCCGACAACGTGCGCACCGTGCTCATGGATTTCGACAAGCACGAGTCCGAGACGCGCTCGATGCGGGAGAAAGCCATCATCGTCGTGCAGGCCGTCGTTGCCGTCTTTCTCTGCCTGGCGCTCGGATTCCACTGGGCCGAGGTCGGCATCATCGGGCTCGCGATCATCGTGCTGGCGACGGCGTTTACCGGCGTCACCGAAGAGCATCAGCTCGGCCATGCCTTCGAAGAGGCCCTGCCGTTCACGGCGCTGCTCGTCGTCTTCTTCGCGATCGTCGCCGTGATTCACGACCAGCATCTGTTCCAGCCCGTCATCGAATGGGTGCTGATGCAGGATCCTTCGTCGCAGCCGGCCATCTTTTTCCTCGCCAACGGCATCCTGTCGGCCATCAGCGATAACGTGTTCGTTGCGACGGTCTACATCGGTGAAGTGTTCAGCGCGCTCGAAAGCGGCATCATCACGCGCGAGCAGTTCGACCTCCTGACGGTGGCCATCAATACCGGCACCAACATTCCGAGCGTCGCGACGCCGAATGGCCAGGCCGCGTTCCTGTTCCTCCTGACGTCGACGCTGGCGCCGCTGATCCGGCTGAGCTATATGCGCATGGTCGTCATGGCGGTGCCTTACACCATCGTCATGACCATAACGGGCTTGCTGGCCGTCATTTACCTGCTCCCGACGTAACGATCGGGGCGGGCTGGCCGGCCGTGGTCTGAATCTCTGTGGTCTGATTCTCTTAGGGACACGCCATTCGCGTCTTTTGCATCATCTCGGACATCGACCGGCCGACGACTGCGACGTTCGCGGGCCTTCAGGCTGCGGGCGTCGAGATGACGGTGGCCTGCAATCCAGCTGCCGGCAAGCACGAGGCGCTCCGAGCGGCCGGCGTGAACCTCTTTGATCTTTCTTTCAGGCGTCAGGTCGACCGACAGGCGATCCGGCGGCTCCGGGATGAGCTCATCCGCGGCCGCTACGACATTCTGCATCTGTTCGGCAATCGGGCCGTGCAGAACGGGCTGATCGCGGCGCGCGGCTTGCCGGTCCGCATCGTGGCCTATCGCGGTATCGTCGGCAATGTCAGCTTTCTCAACCCGGTGTCGTGGATGCGGTTCCTGAACCCGCGCATCGACCGGATCGTCTGCGTTTGCGACGCGGTCAGGGACTTCTTCCTGCAGATGCGGCCGGCGTTTTTGCGGCTGCCCGCGAGTCGCCTGGTCCGGATCTACAAGGGCCACAATCTCGACTGGTACCAGGATCAGCCACAGGATCTCGCCAGTGTCGGGGTGCCGGCAGGGGCGTTCGTGGTCTCGGGCGTCGCAAACTATCGGCCGCGCAAGGGGTTCGAGGTCCTGGTCGAAGCGCTCGGGCAGCTTGCGCCCGAGCTCTGCGTGCATCTGCTGGTCGTCGGGCGCATCGGTGATAGCAAGTTCGAGCACCGCGTGGCCGCGAGCCCGGCGGCCGAGCGGATTCATTGCGTCGGTCACCGCCGTGACGCGCCGGCGCTGGCGGCCGCGAGCGACGTTTTCGTGCTGCCGTCGTTGCGGCGCGAAGGCCTGGCGCGGTCGCTGATCGAGGCGATGGCCTATGCGCGGCCGGTCATCGTCACCGATTGCGGCGGCAGCCCGGAGCTC
>DATCZB010000241.1:0-4848 GCA_036526155.1 Gammaproteobacteria bacterium | reverse complement strand
TCATCGGAGTTCGGACATGGAGAGTCAAGTCATGCGTTCTGGCAAGTTTTCGCGAGCTTCCGTGGCGGCGATTGCCACGGTGGGCGCGCTGGGCGCGATACTCGCAGCCGGTCTCGGGGCGGCCCAGGATGGCGCCTCCGGGCCCGGGACGGGTTTCGCAGGTCCGCCTTCTTTTGCCGATGTGGTCGAGCAGGTCAGCCCGGCGGTCGTCAATATTTCCGTCGTCAAGCAGCCGGTGCGCGTTTCGACCGCGCCCGGCGGTCCGGGTTTCTCCGGCATGCCGTTCGACGATCTGCTCGAGCGCTTCGGCTTCGGCGGTGAGCAGTGGCGCCACTCCCGGCCGCAGGCGGGTGAGGGCTCCGGTTTCATTATCGATTCGGCAGGTTACATCGCGACCAACTACCACGTTGTCGACGGTGCCAGTGAGGTCCTGGTCACCCTGACCTCCGGCGAGGAGTTGACGGCATCGGTCGTTGGCACCGATCCGCGGACCGATCTTGCGCTGATCAAGGTCAATAACGGCGGCAAGCTGCCGGCGCTGGCGCTCGGCGATTCGGACCGTGCCCGGGTCGGCGACTGGGTGCTTGCGATCGGGAATCCGTTCGGCCTCGGCGGCTCGGCGACGGCGGGCATCATTTCGGCTCGGGGGCGCGATATCCGCTCGGGCCCTTATGACGATTTCCTGCAGATCGACGCGCCCATCAACAGCGGTAACTCGGGTGGCCCCGTGTTCAACTCCGCAGGCGAGGTCATCGGCGTTAACACCGCGATCATTTCCCCGACCGGCGGCAACGTCGGGATCGGTCTCGCCATTCCGTCGAATCAGGCCCGCAGCGTGCTCGAGGAGCTGCGAGCGGGCGGCTTCGTCAGCCGGGGCTGGCTCGGAGTCGAGATTCAGTCGGTCGATGCCCGCGCCGCGGCAGAGCTCGAGGTCGACCTCGACGGCGGAGCACTGATCGGGCGCGTCGTCGCTGACGGCCCGGCCGACCTGGCGGGGCTGTTGCCCGGCGACATCGTGGTCGGGTTTGACGGCAGGGCCGTCGACTCGGCGAGAGCGTTGAGCCGGCTCGTCGGCGACCTCGACGAGGGCGATGAAGTCGAAATCGAAATCTTGCGCGATGGCGCGCGGCAGGAAGTCTCGACGACCCTTGGAGCGCTCGATGAGAGCGAAGTTCGGGCTTATGCGCAGCCCGAGCCAGGCTCCGATCGTAACTCTCGCTATCAGTGGCCGGAGCTCCCCCGCCGGCGCTGAGCGACTCTCCTGCTCCCCCCTGGCGTCCCGGCACATCCCAACCGGGGCGCCTTTTTTTTGCATTTGCCGCATCTCGAGGCCGAACTGATAATACGCTGCAGTCATGCTGCGGAACGATCCTCTCATTCACTTCCTGGCCGTTGGCGGAATCCTGTTTGCCGCTCTGAGCTGGCTCAGCGGATCCGAGACCCCGGTCGAATCGGAACGCATATTCGTCTCGGCCGAAGATGTCGCCGAGCTCGCCCGCTCCGCCGGATTGTTGCAGGGCCGGCCGCCGACCGCGGACGAGCTGGCTGCGCTGGTCGAGGACGCGATCCGCGAGGAAGTCTATTTTCGCCGTGCGCTCATGCTGGAACTCGACGTCGATGACGACGAGGTCCGGCGGCGGCTCGTCGAAAAGATGCAGTACATCAGCGAGAACACGGCCGACCCGGAGCCGCCGGACGTCGATCTCGAAGCGTATTTCGCGAGCAATCCGGAGACGTTCCGCATCCCCGCCCTGGTGACTTTCGATCAGGTCTTCTTCAGTCCGAGGATGCGTGCGGAGAGCGCGCTCGCCGATGCCGAGGCCGCGCTGCTCGACCTGCGCCAGGGAGGCGATCACGAGGCCGTCGGCGACAGCACGCCGCTGCCGGCCCGGTTCGAGGCCGCCGACGCCGACCGGATTCGCGTCCTGTTCGGTGACGAGCTGACCGACATCGTGTTTCGCGAGCCTCTCGACGTCTGGCTCGGGCCGTTCGAATCCGATTTCGGCTGGCACCTCGTTCGCATTGCTGCGCGCACCGACGCGCGCGACCCGGCCTTCACCGAGGTCGAAGACCGTGTGCGCGAAGCCTATTCTGCCGAGCTGCTGCAACGGGCGAACCAGGCCGCGTTCGATGAGATGCGGGCGTATTTCGATATTGCTGTCCAGTGGGAAGCCGACGCCGATCCCGAGCCGTGGCCTTGATCCCCCGTGCGATCGTGCTCGTCGTCGCCGTGCTCTCGGCGGCACCTGCCGGCGCGCACAGGCTGAGCCCGGCGTTCTTCGGGCTGACCGAGACTGCTCCCGACGAGTATGCCGCGCAATGGAAGGTCTCGATCTCCGGCGGGCTGGCAGACACTCTCGTGCCGCGACTTCCGGACGGCTGCGCCGTGTCCGGCGCTGTTCGGCTGTACGTGCTCGATGATATTCAGACGCCGAATGACGTTCGCCTGCAGCATGCCAGCGTGCGCTGCGACCGCCCGCTGCCCGGCGGTCTGTTCAGCGTCGGCGGGCTCGAGTCGACCGATACCGATGTCCTGTTGCGAATCGACTATGCGGACGGCAGCTCGTTTACGCATCGGCTCGTTCCCGACCGGACCTCGGTGGTGATCCCGGAACGACCGGGTGCGTTCGATGTGATCTACACCTACACGGTGCTGGGCGTCGAGCACATATTGCTTGGCATCGATCACCTGTTGTTCGTGCTCGCGCTGCTCTTGCTCGTTGCCGGCTGGCGCCGGCTGGTCGCGACGATTACGGCTTTCACGGTCGCGCACTCGATCACTCTGGCCGCCGCGACACTGGGCCTCGTCAGCGTCTCGCCGGCCGCCGTCGAGGCGACGATTGCGCTCAGCATTCTGTTTCTCGCCACCGAGCTCGCGCGCCGGGGCCTGCCGGGTTCGCGCAGTCATGCTGCGGGGCTGACCACGCGGTTCCCCTGGATCGTTGCCTTCAGTTTCGGTTTGCTGCACGGGTTCGGATTTGCCGGTGCGCTGCAGGAGATCGGTCTGCCCGAGCAGGCGATTCCGCTGTCACTGCTGTTCTTCAACATTGGTGTTGAAGTCGGGCAGTTGCTCTTTATCGGCGCCGCGATCCTGCTCGGCGTCGTGCTCAGACGGCTCAGATACGATTACGCCGCATGGTCGCCGCGCTGGGCAGCCTATGTGATAGGTTCCGTCTCCGCGTTCTGGGTTTTCGAGCGGACCCTGACCGCAATCCAACCGTTAACGGGGTAGGCATGGAAGAGCTCAAGGATATCGTCGGCGCGATCAACGGCTTCATCTGGCACGACTATGCGCTGTTCGCCGTGCTCGGTGTCGGGATCCTGTTTACGGTCTGGAGTGGGTTCGGCCAGTACCGCGCCCTGACCCATGGTGTGGCTGCGGTCCGGGGCCAGTTCGATCACAAGGGTGATCCGGGCGCGATCAGCCATTTCCAGGCGCTTTCCACGGCCCTGTCGGCGACGGTCGGGCTCGGCAATATTGCCGGCGTCGCGATCGCGATTTCGCTCGGCGGGCCGGGCGCGCTGTTCTGGATGTGGATGGTCGGTCTCGTCGGCATGGCGCTCAAGATGGCCGAGGTGACCCAGTCGATGCTGTTTCGGGACACGTCGGATCCCGACAACCCGCGCGGTGGTCCGATGTGGGTCTGCAAGCGCGGTCTGGCCAGGCTCAATCCGCGGCTCGCTCCGCTCGGCACCGTCGTCGGCGGAATCTTCTGCCTGACCCTGCTGATTTCGACGACGACGGGCGGCAACATGTTCCAGGCCTGGAATGTCGCCGATATTTCCTACACCTATTTCGGCATGCCCCAATGGGTCGCCGGCATCATTCTGACCATCGGTGTCGCCCTCGTGATCGTCGGCGGCATCAAGCGCATCGGCGATGTGGCGAGCCGCGTCGTGCCGTTCATGTGCGGCATCTATGTGCTCGCCGGTCTCGTCATCATCGGCAAGAACATCACCGACGTCCCGGCGATGTTCTTGCTCATCTTCAGCGAGGCTTTTTCTCCGACGGAGGCCGGCGGCGCCTTCGTCGGCGGCGCGGCTGGTTATGCCTTCCTCAAGGGCATGCAGCGGGCCCTGTTCTCCAACGAAGCGGGCCAGGGCTCGGCGCCGATCGCGCATTCGGCTGCGCGTACCGACGAGCCGGTGCGCGAGGGCGTCGTTGCGGGTCTCGAGCCGTTTATCGATACCTTGTGTGTCTGCACGCTGACGGGCCTCGTGATTCTTTTGAGCGGCGCATGGAATCGGGATCCGTCGCTGTCGTTTGCCAGTGCAGCGGACATCGAGCCTGTGGTCGTCAACGGGGGGCGGGTGCTGACCGAGGCCGGTCTCGAGGAATGGCAGATTCCGCCGGTTCGGGTTGTCGTTGCCGACGAGGTGGCGGCGCGCAACCAGATGCGTGAGCGCGCAACCGTGTTCGTCGTCGTCGGTGGCGACGTTAACGCCGAGACCGGCGGCTCGCGACAGAAGGTGCTCGGCCGGCTCGTCGGTAGTGAGGATGTCGGCTGGACCGCCGAATTCGAATTCCTGGCCGTGCAGCCCGGGACCACGCCGACGATCGCTGTCGAGGGCGCCTACTTCGAATTCAAGGGCGCGACGCTGACGGCCAAGGCATTCGACCGCGAGATTGCGGGCATCGGTGTCTGGATCATTCCGTTCGCCGCCTGGCTGTTCGCGTTCTCGACGATCATTTCCTGGAGCTATTACGGCGAGCAGGGGGTCGTCTATCTGTTCGGCCAGCGCATGGTCATGCCGTACCGCGTTGTCTATTGCGCGCTGATCATGGTCTCGGTCCAGCTGATCCGCACCGAGGCCGAGCTCGATATGTTCTCGACGCTCGGTACGGGC
>DATCZB010000240.1:0-2031 GCA_036526155.1 Gammaproteobacteria bacterium | reverse complement strand
GGAAATCGGGCTTTTTACCAAGCGCGCGATCGAGATCATCGAGCCTGGCCTGACCAAGACGCCGGGCAAACCCTCCGCGCGGCAGGCGCAGGCAATCCGCGATTGAACACAGACCCATCTGCCTGAGCGCAAGTTGTACATGCTCGGGCCATGCGGTCGCCCTGAGCGGAAGACTACCGATGGCGCCGGCCAACGCGCCCCGCTCCGTGACATCGACACTTTTGGACCTGACCAGCCAAGAAGCCGCCAGCGAAGTCGGCGCCGTTGCCAGCCGGTAAGCCCACGCTCTTCGCTCGAGCTCCCGGACCAGTCGCTGCTTGATGCCAGCGAGACCGGAAAAATATTTGAGGCTGCCCTGCACCTCCAGCAGCAAACCCTCGCCCGGCCGAAAAACGACCACAGACGTCAACGACTGCGCAAAAGCTGCGAGCGATTCGAGGGCCGGGGAATCAGGCCGCGGATCGAGAACCTCGAGCGCAAGCCAGAGCGACTTCGACTGCCGGTAACGCGTCTCCGCTTTTTCGGAAGGCAGTGAACCTGCCGGAAATGATTTTTCCCTGAGTGCGGCCATGAAGCACTAGAGGGAAAAGTTTCTGGGTTTGCGGCCGCGGCACTTTTGAATCTCGACCCGAAGGCCGGCCTGATGACCGTCGAGCGGCTCCGCCCCTGATGGCTCACCCTCGGACGACCCGCTTCCGGACAAGCCGCTTCCGGGTAACAACCTGAATCGTAATGCAGCAGGCGAGCTCTGCCCGACAGCCTCGAGCGGCCGAAACAGGACAGTCCAGCAACGATGCGCTTCCGCGCCGAGCTGCAGACGTCTGAGCGCCGTCACGTCAGCTACCTTGACCCAGGCCAGCGTAGCAATGCTCGACTGCGAGCGAATCGCCTGCTCGACTGCCCAGAGCACATCCCCGGGATCTACGGAAAAGGCCAAATAGGGGTCAGACCCCTTTTCTGCCGTTTCTGAGAAAAAGGGGTCTGACCCCTTTTCGGTGGGCGCCTTTTTCGTGCGCTCTTTTCTTGGCGGATGCACTAACAGGATCCGGCTCAAATCGACGCCATGATGTGCGAGAGCCGGCGCATACGGCACGAACGGCGGCGCAACCCAGACGATCCACTTTTTGGCTTCGGCGGCGCGATGACTGAGCTCCGCCAAAGCCGGCATCAGCACACGGAGCTCGCCGAGCCCGTAATGCTCGATGAAAATTTCGCTTATGCCGGCAAGCGGCCAGCCGCCCCCGGGCAGATAGCGATCGAGCGCATCGAAACCGGTCGCGATCGCAGGCGTGTCGGCCAGAGCCTCGTCCTGACCCCGCCAGAGCAAGGGATGCGACAGGAGATCCTCAACGCCCACCGAACCACCGACAAGTATCAGACCCTGTCGCGGAGAACGCCGACCACGACGCCCTCAATCGTCAGCTCACGCTCCTTGAGATCGATCTCGATCGGATCGAATTCGGGGTTTTCGGGCATGAGCCAGACCTGATGCCCTTCCTGACGTTAACGCTTCACCGTGACCTCATCCTCGAGACGGGCAAAGATGATCTGACGGTTGCGCACATCCGTGGAGCGATGCACTGCGACCAGGTCGCCGTCGAGAATACCGGCATCGCGCATGCTCATGCCATGCACGCGCAAAAGGAAATGCGGCGACTGCTCGAAGATATCCGTATCGATCTGGTAGCGGGCCTCGATATGCTCCTCGGCCAGGATCGGCTCGCCTGCCGCAACCCGGCCGACCAGGGGCAGCCCGAGCTGATCGCGCAGCGAATCCTTGAGCCGGATGCCGCGCGAGGTGCCCGACAAAAGCTCGATCGCGCCCTTGCGCTCGAGAGCGCGCAAGTGATCCTCGGCCGCATTGATTGAGCGAAAACCGAGCTCCCTGGCGATCTCGGCACGCGTCGGCGGCATCCCGGAATCAGCCATAACCTTCTGAATTAGAAACAGAACTTGCCTTTGCCTGGGGGTCAGTTCGCGCATAGTACACCTGTATATAATTTCAGCCTGATTTTATATACAGATAACTGC
>DATCZB010000239.1:0-6178 GCA_036526155.1 Gammaproteobacteria bacterium | reverse complement strand
GGAGCGCAGAGTTATCGCGACTATGGGCTGTTCTCGTCGCTGCCTGCGCCCGGTGGTAACCACTTCGTGTTCATTGCCGGCATGCGGGACGAGGGGCTGATGCAGACCGCGCAAGCCGTCAGCGACGCCGACACGGTCCAGAACAGCATCGATGCCGTTGCGGCGGGCGGCGACGTCCCTCGCGCGTTCGAGCTCGTCTACGAGGTGGCCGGGCTAGGCCGGACCAATCTGGACGCGACGATCGTCCATGCGGCGCCGCTCGAGATCGATCGACTTGCGGTTGGGGGGCCGGATCCCTGAGCGGAGCCTTCCGGGCTGCGTGAGCTCAGTCCGCGCTCTGAGCTTTTCGCGGCAACCTCAACTCGGTCAGCATGCAGCGGACGCTGCCCCCGCCGTAGGCCTCGATCGTGCCGACGTCGACACAAACGAGCTCGCCGTGTCGGCCGAGCGCCTCGAGCTGATGCTGATCGAGTGCCTGCCGCGCCTGTTTCGACAACACGATCAGGTGCTTGTCGCCCGCTCTGAGTTGCAGCAGATTGGCGCAGAACGACTTGAGCTGATCGGCCCGGAGTTCGATGACCTCACGGCCGCTGCGTTCGAGCCGCATCGACAATCGCAGACGATCGTCGACCTCCGGAATCGATTCGAGACACGCGATGGCGAACTCCTCGCCCAGCGACAGCATGCAGTTGGTGTGATAGACGGCCCGGCCGCGCTCTCCCCTGGCGCTGAAGACGACGATGTCATAGTCGAGCTCGCGGCCGAATTCGCGCAGGGCGTCGACGTGAGTGCGCGGGGAGAGTGAGGCGTAGGCGATTCGGTTGCGATGGTCGAGGACGAGACTGCCCGTGCCCTCGAGAAAGCAGTCATTCTGCTCGAGGTGGGACAGATCGACGATCCGGTCGATGCGAAAGCCACCGGTCTGCTGCTGCAACTGATCGAGAATGTCGCGGCGGCGCTCCTCGCGGCGATTCCAGGCCATCAACGGGTACAGCACGACGGTTCCGTCCGGATGCGTGCTGACCCAGTTGTTCGGAAAGACCTCGTCGGGCAGCTCGATCGAATTTCGGCCCGGAAAGACCCAGGTTTCGATGCCGCGTTGCTCCAGGGCGGAGGCCAGTTCGTCAAACTCTTCCCGGGCTCGCGCAGCTGTGCGCTCTGGGTCCTCGTCGGGGGCCGATGACTGGAACGAGTTGGTTGGCCGCGTCACTTCGTTGCGCCGAAACGCCGCCGGACGGACCATGAACACGGCGTCCGCGGCCGCTGCCGCTTCGGGCCTTGAGTCGGTTGCCGCCGGTGCCGTGATCTGGGTCATGCAATTCGGGAATGACTGGAAGCAGTGAGCGGTTACGATACATCAGTCAATGATCGTCAATCGCTCGCCTAATCCTCATTTTCGTCTCTTCGGAGGCGCATGCCTGATCAGCTTTTCGCCGGTCTTCGTTCAGCTGACGTCGGTTGCGCCAACGACCAGTGGTTTCTACCGCACGCTGTTCGGCGGGCTCGTCCTGCTCGTATACATCGTGGTCAAACGTGAGCGGCGTCAGCTGCCCGTGGCCGCGGCGATTGCGGTGGCGCTGGCTGCGGTCTTCTTTGCGCTCGATCTGTGGTTCTGGCACCGGAGCGTATTGCTGATCGGGCCGGGGCTTTCGACACTGCTCGCGAACTTCCAGGTATTCGTCATGATTGCCGCGGGCGCCCTGCTGTTTCGTGAGCGGCCCGGGCGAATTCAGCTGCTGGCGGCGCCGCTGGCCGTCGCCGGCCTGGCCCTGATTCTCGGTGATGACTGGACCTTGCTCGGTCCCGGTTTCCGCACTGGCGTCGTCCTCGGTCTGCTGACGGCGTTGAGCTATGCCGGCTATCTGCTTTGCCTGCGCCGGGCGCGAACCGGCTCGGATCAGCGTGTCCCGGTCGCAGAGGTGGCTGCGGTTTCCATGCTGACGGCCTTTCTGCTCAGCCTTGCAGCGGTGGCCGAGGGCACGTCGCTGATGATTCCGACGGCGGTCGACCTGGGCTGGCTCCTGGCCTACGGAATTCTGGCGCATGCTTTCGGCTGGATTCTGATCACGAGCAGCCTGGCGGAGGTCACGGCAGCCGAGGTCGGGATTGCGCTGCTGCTGCAGCCGGCATTGAGCCTGGTCTGGGACGTGATTTTCTTTGGCCGCGCCTTCGCGGCAATCGAGGTGCTTGGCGTGATCGTGACGCTGGCCGCTATTTTTCTCGGCTCTCAGCGCCGAGTTCCCTGAGCTTGTGGGCGGGGAGTATCATTCGGGCAGGTCAATCAGCCGCTGCTCGCCGACATGAACGTAAACGAACCCCCGAAGGATCACGTCGACGAGCCCGGGCACTACGCGGACGATTTCGACGCCGGCACCGATGGCAAGGCGACCTGGCAGCGCCTGTTGTTCATGGTCGTCATGGCGATGCTGTTCGGGTTAGGCGTTACCGTCGGCACTGTCGTTGTCGTGCTGCAGTTCTTCTGGGTTCTTTTCACGGGGGAGGCCAAGCACGAGCTCGCGTTGGTCGGCCGCCAGCTCGGTGAGTACGCGCGCGAGATCGCGCTCTACATGACATTCAATACCGAAGAGCGTCCGTTCCCCTTCGATCGGGACTGGCCCCGGGGAGCAGAGCAGCAGGAATAGGCACTGACGATGCGTAAAACGAAGTTTTTGGTCGCCACGGTTACCGTGGTTTTCGCGAGTCTGGGTGGCCGCGCTGCGGCGCAGCACGCGACTCCGTTCGATATCCGGGACGGCGAGCGGGCTTTCATAAGCTCCTGCGCCAATTGCCACGGCCCCGACGGCAACCTCATCGAAGGTATCGATTTCGGCCGCGGGATTTATCGCAGTGAGCTCGGCGACGACGCGATCGTCAACATTATTCTGAATGGAATTCCTGACACGCCGATGCCGCCGACCCCGAGCATGTCGGAGGAGCAGGCCCGGCGGATCGTGACCTACCTCCGCGCCTGGTCGGCCGAAGGGCGGGTGGAGCTCGAAGGCGACGCCGCGCGGGGCCGTGCCGTGTTCTTCGGCGACGGCGAGTGCACGGACTGCCACGCGGTCGCCGGCATTGGGGCCCGGCACGGCCCCGATCTCAGCCGCATCGGTCGCGAGCGCCGCGCGGTCGAGCTCGAGACGGCGTTGCTCGATCCGGGCCAGATCGTGCAGCCGACAGGGCGCACCTACACGGTGACCTTGCCCGATGGCGAGGTCGTCTCAGGAAGGCTCCTGAATCACGACACGTTTACCGTGCAAATCATCGACACGAGCGACCGGTTGCGGTCGTTCGTCAAGGCCGAGCTCTCAGATCACGGTTTCGCCGAGACCCCGATGCCTGCTTATGGCGACACGCTGTCGCGAGAGCAGATCACCGATCTCGTGAGTTATCTGGCTTCACTGACGGGGGATACGAATGAGTAGCCGTATAACTATCTCGATCGCAGCGTGCTGCCTGGCGACGGTGGCGTCGGCCGAGGTGACGTTCGAGCGGCTGCTGAACGCCGCCGATGAGCCATACAACTGGCTCAATTATTCCGGTACCTATGACAATCAACGTTACTCCAGGCTGGATCAGGTCACGCGGCAGAATGTCGACGAGCTCGAGCTGCAATGGATCTGGCAGGCGCGCTCGCTGGAGAAGTTCGAGGCGACGCCGCTCGTCGTCGACGGCATTCTGTACACGGTGCAGGCACCGAACGACATCGTCGCCCTCGATGCCGCGACGGGCCGCGTGTTCTGGACCTTCAACTACGAAAACCTGCCCGAGGCGCGAGCCTGCTGCGGCCGCGTCAATCGCGGTCTCGCGATACACGGCGAGACGCTGTTCATGGGCACGATCGACGCGCACCTGGTTGCCGTCGACGCAATCAGCGGGCAGCTCAAGTGGCGCGAGAAGGTCGCCGAGGCGCGCGACTTCTACTCGATCACGATGACGCCGCTCGTCGTCGAGGACAAGGTGTTCATCGGCACGGGAGGTGGTGACGGCGGCGCCAACGGGGTCATCGCCGCCTACGACGTCGAGACGGGACGAGAGCTCTGGCGGTTTCATACGATTCCGCGGCCCGGCGAGCCGGGTAACGAGACGTGGTCCGGTGATTCATGGCGTACCGGCGGGGCAGCGGTCTGGAACCATGCGGCTTACGATCCGGAAACGCGTCTCGCGTTCTGGGGCACCGGGAATCCGGCGCCTGACTGGGACGGCAGCGTCCGGCTCGGAGACAATCTCTACAGCGACAGCGTCGTCGCGCTCGATATCGATACCGGTGAGCTCGCCTGGTACTACCAGTTCACGCCCCATGACGAGCTCGACTACGACTCGACCCAGGTGCCGATCCTGGCCGACGTCGAGTGGGAGGGGGAGCTGCGCAAGGCCATGCTCTGGGCCAATCGCAACGGCCTGATGTATCTGCTCGACCGCACGACGGGCGAGTTCCTGCACGGCAAGCCGTTCGTCAGCGTCAACTGGATGGACGGCTTCGACGAGAACGGTCGCCCGAATCAGGTCCGGTTTCCGACGCCCGAGGGCACGGAATTTCGACCCCACGTGCACGGCGCCACCAACTGGGCACCGTCGGCCTATAGCCCGCGCACGGGCCTTTACTACGTCTCGCACTGGGAGGACTCGGCCACGGTTGCGGTCGCGGGCCAGTTCCCGCGCGCGGCCGGCATCAACACGCGCCAGACGGCGATGGGCCAGATCGATCAGCAACGTTTCTTCAATGACGAGGACGAGGCCCACGGCGTCGTTCGCGCCTACGACCCGGAAACGCTCGACCAGGTCTGGGAACACAAGATGGCCGACATCACCTGGGCCGGGACTCTGGCGACGGCAGGCGATCTCGTCTTCGGCGGCGGACGCGAGGGCTATTTTTTCGCGCTCGACGCCGAGTCGGGAGAGTTGCTCTGGAGGGCGGCCGTCGGCGGACAGGTCAATGCCGGGCCGATGAGCTACGCCATCGACGGCAAGCAGTACATCGCTGTTGCCGCGGGTAATGCGCTGTTCACTTTCGCGCTGCGCTAGGTTGCGCTGCGTCGCGGCCCGTAGAGCGTCGCCAAGCTGACAGACTGCCGCAGCGCTGCCCGACTGGAAAGCGGTGCCGCTCGAATCAGTTCAGCAGGCGGTCGAGAATCGCGTCGCGCACTTCCTGCTCGGCGCGTTGCTGAATTTCGCGGCGCGCCCAGTCCTGCAGCAGCTGATTGATGTCGAGGCCGATGTCCACGTCGGGTAACCGGCCCTCCAGCGTGAAGTTGACCGGGATGGGGTCATCCTCGATGGTCGCGTTCAGGTCTTCGCAGCCGCTGATCCGAACGGGACCGGTCAGTCGCATCCGGAATTCAGTGTCGAGCCACTGGTCGACGAGGCGAATGCCGCCGCGACCCGTCAGCTCGAGATAACCCGTCGATGCGGAGATGTCCGGTGACGACGCGATGCCCTCGGCAACCGTCGCGCTGGCGCGAATGACCGAGTATGCGGTGACGTCCGGCGCGCTGGCTGGCGCCGGCAATCTGCGTTGCCGATTCACTTCCTCGCACAGCTCGTAGCCGAGATTGATGCCTTCGAGCTCTCCGTCCCGAAACAGAACGCTGAGGTTGCCCGCAGCCGACTGCAACGCCTCGTTGATCGTGTCACCTTGTCCGGTGAGGTCGAGTGAAACGTCGCCGGTGCCCCGAATGTTCGAGGAACCCAGCATGGCGGTCAGCAGGGGCTCGATAGCGACTTTGTCGGCATTACCCGTCAGGCGCACGACACCCGATTCGCCCGTTGCGTCAACCGTCAGTCCGCCCGAAAACGAGCCGCCGTAGAGCTCGGTCCGAACGGGGTTGATCGAGGCGACGCCGCCGCCGAAAGCGAGTTCGGCAGAAAGCTGGCTGAACTCCATGCCGCCGATCGTCAGTTGACCGATGCTGGCCGTGCCGCTGGCAACCGTTGCCGTCAATGGCTCGGACGCCAGACCCATGTCGCCGAGCACGCGATCCGGCTCGTCTGCCGCTTCGGCGTCGGCGCGCGGAGGCAGATAGCGATCGACGTCGATCCGGTCGGCGCGCAGCAGGAAGCGATAGGACGGATCGTCGAAGTTGAACACGCTGAGCTCGCCCGTGATTCTCGAGTCGTCGAGCTCGATCGCGATGTCCCGGAACTCGCCATTGACGCCCGTGGTATCGAACGACGCGGCGAC
>DATCZB010000238.1:0-16244 GCA_036526155.1 Gammaproteobacteria bacterium | reverse complement strand
TGAGCCTGAGTTTCGGTGGTGATTACTACGGCGAGATCTGGCACCACAATCTCGAAGGTCGGGCCGTCCGGGCGTCGACGAGCGGCGTGACGACGGCCGAGGCCTATGCCCTGAGCTGGCAGAGCGATCGCGACTTTGGCGAGAAAAACTATCTGTATGCGCGTGCGGCCTGGGACAAGGACAAGTTCAGCGGCTATGACCAGCAGATTCGTGAGCTCGTCGGTTACGGCCGGCACTTTATCGACAACGAGCGGCATGAGCTCAACGGCGAGGTCGGTCTTGGTCTGCGCCAATCGGATCTGCGTGACGGGACGACCGAGGACGAGAGCATCGCGCGGCTCAGCATGGATTACACGTTCCAGCTCAGCGAAACGGCAGAGTTCAAGCAGCTGCTAGGTATTGAAAGCGGCTCTGACAACACCTACACGGAAACGGTGTCGAGCCTGAGCGCGGATGTCTGGGGCGACCTGGCAGTTGTGCTGTCCTACACCGTCAAGCGGAATTCCGATGTGCCTGTCGGCACGGTGAAGAAAGACACGTTCACGTCGATCGCGCTCGAGTACTCCTTCTAGGAACGGCATTGGAATTCGACTACATCATCGTCGGCGCGGGCACCGCCGGGTGTGTGCTTGCCAACCGGCTTTCCGCCGATCCCGGCGCCGAGGTGCTGCTGATCGAGGCCGGCGGCAAGGACGATTACTTCTGGATCGATATTCCCGTTGGCTACCTGTACACGATCGGCAACCCGCGGACCGACTGGTGTTACGAGATCGAGCCGGACCCCGGGCTCAACGGGCGAACGATCGGTTATGCGCGCGGCAAGGTGCTCGGCGGCTGTTCGTCGATCAACGCCATGATCTACATGCGCGGCCAGCGAGCCGACTACGACCGTTGGGCGTCTCTCGGCAATCGCGGCTGGGGCTGGGACGACGTGCTGCCGGTGTTCAGGCGTTCGGAGGATTACCAGCACGGCGCCGACGAGTTTCACGGCATGGGCGGTGAGCTCAGGGTCGAGGAGCGGCGCGTCAACTGGGAGATCCTGGACGCCTGGCGCGAGGCCGCTGCCGAGTGTGGCATCCCGAAGATCGACGAGTTCAATCGCGGCGACAATTTCGGTAACGCCTACTTCCAGATGAATCAGCGCAGCGGACGCCGCTGGAGCGCGACGCGAGCGTTTCTGCGACCGGTTCTGAACCGGCCGAACCTGACCGTGATGACGAATACCGAGATCGCGAGCATTACGTTCGAGCAACGGGACAGCAGCCTCCGCGCGACCGGTGTCCGGACAGCCGAACAAGGGGGGCAGACCCCATTTCCCCGGAAAAAGGGGTCTGACCCCTTTATTTCCGCGCGGCGCGAGGTCGTTCTGGCGGCAGGCTCTATCGGCTCGCCGTCGATACTGCAGCGTTCCGGGATCGGGCCTGGCGACGCGCTGATCGCCGCCGGCGTTCCGGTCCGTCGAGAGCTGCCGGGTGTCGGCGGGAACCTGCACGATCATTTGCAGATCCGGACCGTATACGGCGTCTCGAACACCGTGACGTTGAACCGCCGTGCCAGGACGCTGTTCGGCAAGGCAGCGATGGCGCTCGAGTACTTCCTGTACCACACGGGACCGATGACCATGCCGCCGTCGCAGCTCGGCGCTTTCGCGAAGAGTGATCCGGAGCGGGAGACGCCGAACATGGAGTGGCACGTTCAACCGCTGTCGCTCGACAAGTTTGGCGATCCCTTGCATCGATATGACGCGATCACGCCCTCAGTCTGTAACCTCAAGCCGACGAGTCGTGGCTCGATCAGAATCAGAAGTCCCCACGCTGCCGACGCGCCGGTGATCGCGCTCAACTATCTGTCGACCGACTCGGACTGCGACGTCGCGGTCAAGGGTCTCAGGAAGACACGCGAGATCATGGCGGCCAGCGCTCTGGCGCGATTCGCGCCGCAGGAGCTCAAGCCCGGTCCGGAGATCGACACCGAAGACGCATTGCTCGACGCGGCTCGCAATCTCGGTACGACGATCTTTCATCCCGTCGGCACGTGCAAGATGGGATCCGACCCCCTGGCTGTGGTGGATGACCGGCTGCGCGTGCGCGGCATCGATGCGTTGCGCGTCGTCGACGCGTCGATCATGCCGGAGATCACCGCCGGCAACACCAATGCCCCGACCGTCATGATCGCCGAGAAGGGTGCTGAATTTATTCTGGAGTCGCAGCGCGGCGAGAGCTGAGCCTGTCGCCGAGCACCAGCAGGCTCGGCGTGACGATCAGCGTCAGGACGGTGGCGAAAGCGAGCCCGCCGGCAATCGCCGTTGCAAGCTGAGTCCACCACTGCGTCGAGGGTCCCCCGATCTCGACATGCCGGTTGATGAGATCGATATTCATGCCGAGCACCATTGGCATCAGGCCGAGTATCGTCGTCACGGTCGTCAGCATCACCGGCCGCAAGCGTTGGGAGCAGGTCAGAACGGCCGCCTCGAAGGCTTCGGCTCCGGCATCGCGCAAGCGGTTGAACGTGTCGATCAGCACGATGTTGTTGTTGACGACAATGCCGGCCAGCGAGATGACGCCGATTCCGCTCATGACGATCCCGAAAGGCTGATTTGTGACGATCAGCCCGAGCAGCACGCCGACCGTGGAGAACACCACGGCAGTGAGTATGAGCAGCGCCTGATAGAAGCTGTTGAACTGCGCGACGAGAATAATCGCCATGAGAAACAGCGCCGCCGTGAAGGCACGGGTCAGAAATTCCTCTGCTTCGGCCTGGTCCTCGGTCTCGCCTTTATAGGCAATGCCAATCGACGGGTCCCAGTCGGCGGCGCCCGCAAAGTAGGCCTGAAGCTCGCTGACCTTGGTATCAGTCAGGACATCGTCTTCCTTGTCGGCCTGAATCGTCAGCGTGCGTACGCCGTTGGTGCGATGGAGATTGCCGACGCGCGGCTCCGCCGTCCGGACCACGAAATTTCTGATTGGAATGCTGCCGAGACGGGTGTTGACCATCAGTTCCTCGAGCTCGGCGATGTTGCGCTTCTCGCTCGGGAAACGGACCCGGATATCGACCTCGTCGTCGGCATCATCCGGGCGGTAGTCGCCAATCATGATGCCGTTCGTGACGAGCTGAACGGCGCTGCCGATCGTCGCGATATCCGCACCGAAACGGGCGGCTTCCTCCCTGTCGACCGTCAGCGTCCACTCGATGCCAGGCACGGGCGCGTTGTCGGTGACGTCGATGAGGTCGCCGATCTCGTCGAAGGCGCCCCTGACCCTGGCTATCCCCTGCGGCAGAAGTTCCGGATTCCTCGATGACAGCTCGATCTGAATCGGTTTGCCCTGCGTGACGCCCGGGTCCTGGGTCTGCGGCTCGATGATGATGCCGGCAAGGTCGGCCGTGCGTTCGCGAATTTCGGCCAGTATGACCTCGGCAGGGCGGCGCCGCTCCCAGTCAACGAAGGCGATCTGGATCCGGCCGATGACGTCTTCGCCAATGTCGTTGCCGAGGTAGGTTCCTGCGCGCGTATAGATGGAGTCGAATTCGTTCATGTCCAGGATCCGGCTTTCGACCTGTCGCACCAGGGCATTACGCTCATCCACAGAAAGATCGCCGCGCGCGTGAACGTTCAGGACGGCGAGCTCCGGCTCGATCTCCGGAAAGAACTCGTAACCCAGGCCGAGGCCCCAATACAGGCCGAAAGATCCGAGCAGCATGGCAACGGTCGACGTCAATACGAGAATCGGGCGTTTGAGCGCATGCTTGACCACGGCGATATAGGCTGCAGTGAATCCCTTCATTTCCTCGAGGTAATCGCGACCTTCCGCGAGCAGGTCGACGGGTCTCCCGACATCGGAGTCTTGCGTTTCCGGGTTCGATTGCCCGGCACTGCGTGACAAGGCGCCGACCGTCGGCACGAACAGCAGCGCCATCGCCAGCGATGCGGCCAGCGTCACGAGCAAGGTGATCGGTAAATAGACCATGAACTCGCCGATCATTCCCGGCCAGAACAATAGCGGCATGAACGCGGCCAGCGTCGTTGCCGTCGATGCCGTGATCGGCCAGGCCATGCGCTTGGCGGCTTCCATATAGGCCCGTCGCGGCGAGTAGCCGTGGCTCAGGTTGACCTGGGCCGATTCGACGACGACGATCGCGCCGTCGACGAGCAGCCCGACGGCCATGATCAGTGAGAACAGCACGACGATGTTCATGCTGAAGCCGAGCAAGGAGATCGCGAGAATTCCCGTCAGGAAAGCGCCCGGAATGGAGAGCCCGACCAGGCTGGCCGACCTGAGACCCAGCGCGCCGAGCACGACGATCATCACGAGAATCACCGCCGTCGCGACGTTGTTGATGAGGTCATTCAGCATGATGCGAACGTCCTCGGAGCGATCCTGCGTGATAGTTATCTCAACGGTCTCGGGTAGCAGCTCTCTGGCCTGCTCGACGAGGGCCTCGACCATGTCGGCGAGTTGCAGGATGTTGGCGCCGGCGCGTTTGGTGATTTCGAGCGCAACCGTCGTCTCGCCGTCGAGCCGCGCATAATTGGTGCGATCCTTGAAGGTGCGGCGGACGGTGGCCACGTCGCCAAAGGTGACCGTCCGTTGTCCGTCGGTCTTGATTGGCAGCGTATCGAGGTCTTCCAGGCCCTCGAACACGCCAGGTATCTTGACCGCAAACCGTCCCTGGCCCGTGTCGACGACGCCAGCCGCTACGAGGCGGTTGTTGCGCGTGACATAGTTGATGATCTCCTCGTAGGCGAGGCCATAGGTCTCCAGCGCGATCGGGTCGACGATGACCTCGAGCAACTCCTCGCGTTCGCCGCCGATTGCGGCATCGAGGACTCCGGGCAGCGTTTCGATCTCGTCCCTGAGTTGCCGCGCGATTGCGAGCAGAGCCCGTTCCGGAACATTGCCGTGCAGATTGACGACGAGCACGGGGAACATCGAGACGCTGACTTCCTGGACGAAGGGCTCTTCGGTGTCCGATGGCAGCTCGGCGCGGGCGAGGTCGACCTTTTCGCGGACGTCGCTCAATGCCTGGTCGGCGTCGAAGCCGGCGTCGAACTCGAGAATCAGGACGGCGCTGCCTTCCGATGCGGTTGCCCGAATCTCGTCGAGACCCTCGAGCGACCTGAGTTCGGTCTCCATGGGCCGAATCAGCAGCCGCTCAGCATCCTCCGGCGATATTCCCTCGTGCAGGATGTTGATGTACAACTGCGGGATGACGATGTCCGGCTCGGCTTCCTTCGGAATCGTGATGTAACTCGCGACCCCGGCGATGATGAGCACCGCGAGGACGAGAAGCACCGGCCGCGGCCGGTTGACGATGGCTTCAATTAGCGCGTTCATCTCGGACACCCGACGCGGTGAGCGCGTCCTCGACGGGCGCGACGGCCTGGCCGTCGGTGACGTAGTTCTGGCCGACCGAGATGATTCGCACCGTTTCAGGCAGGCCCGCGACAAGGACGCCGTCGTCCGCAGACGCAACGAGCTCGATGCCGATAAACTGCGCGCGATCCTTGTCGTCGACGACCATGACGCCGACAGTGCCGTCGTCGGCCAAAGTCAGCAGCCCGGGTGAAATAATGTGAGCCGTGATTTCTTCTGCGCCCAGAATCAGCTCGGCCGAAGTGCCGACCAGAATCTTTCGGTCCGGATTGGGCACCGCGAGCTCGACGCGGAAGCTTCGCGTTGATTCGTCGGCCACGGGTGCCAGGTAGCGAATGGTTCCCTCGACTTCCGGGCCGTCGAGCACGCGAGTAAGGCCTTTGCTGCCAATTTCCAGCGCGCCGATGTCCTTCTCATTGATATTCCCCACCACGATCAGCGGGTCGGTATCGACGAGCCGGACGAGCGGATCACCGATCGCAACGTAGTCGCCGATCTCGACCACGCGATCGTGGACCACGGAATCGAACGGGGCCGAGACTCGGGTCCGCTGAATATCGAGCACGATCCGCTCGCGCCCGGCTCGCGCGGCCTCGAGCAGCGCTTCCGCTGCGGCAAGCTCCGCGTCCGAGATGAAGCCGTCCAGTTGCAGTCTCTCAGCAGCCTCGAACTCGAGCTCCCGCTGGCGGATGCGGGCATGCGCCTCTGTGAGCTGTGCCTGCCGATCGCGCATGTCGAGCTCGAGAATGGCATCGCCCTCGCCGACGAAGGTGCCGCGCTCGGCATTGATCGCGACGATGCGTCCCTGCGTTTCGGCTTTGAGCTCGACGACGCGGTCGGGCTCCGTGCGCGCGCTGGCCGTTATCATTCGTTGCGTATCTGTCGCGAAGGATCGGCGGACCGTCACGCTGACTGCTGCGTCGCGCGCGTCGGTATTGCGGTCGCCCGGCTCGGGCAAACCATTGCCGAGCCCGCTCAATATCCAGACGGTCAGAGCGACGGCGATGGCTGCGGCAAGAAGGATCGAGTTACGCCGCGATGAAGCTGTTGCAGGCATACAAACCGGTCCGTGGTCAACTCATCAGTTTAGCATATCGAGGCTTCGGGATCAGGGCTCATCCAGCGTGATGACGCCGCAGCCGGTGACGGCCGGCGTGGTGTAGAAGCTATAGGATTTGCGGGCCCCGTTGGCGAGCGCGGCCCGCATCGCATACCACATCGTCAGCTCGATCGCCTCGGTGCCGGCGACCTGCATCATTTGCTCCGGGGGACTTTCGATCAGCTCGTCCATACGACTTTCGATCTGATCGAGAAACCGCCGGTCGAATCGCTCGTTGGTCATACCGAAGCGCGTGCCATGGATCTGGTGCGACATGCCGCCGGTGCCGACGATGACGACGCGCGCGCCGGGATCACCACGACGCACGGCGTCGCCGAGGGCCGTGCCCAGCTGCCGGAGTCGCGCGGGGGTCGGCAGCGGCTGCATGAGCATGTTGACGGCGATCGGCAGAATCCGGATCGGCCAGGGCGGGTCCATCAGATAGGGCAGCCAGGAATAGATGCCGTGGTCCAGCTCGAGCTCCTGACAGAAAGTCAGATCGAAGCCCGCCTGCATCAGCGACCGGGCGATAGGCCAGGCAAAGTCCGGGTCGCCGTCGATCCCCGGGAACGGCCGCAACCCGTAACCCTCGTCGGCCTGCGGGAAATGGTCGGACATGCCGATCGCAAACGTCGGATAGGTCGAGAGGTCGAAGTAGTTCAGGTGATCGTTGTAGATCACGATCAGGTGTGTGGGCGCCTTCTGCTCGAGCCAGGCATGGACCGGTCGCGTGCCGTCGAACCAGGCTTGCCACTTCGGGTCCCAGCCGCTCTCCTGGCCCTTGTCATACTGATAGCCCATTGACGGCGTGTGCGCGATCCCGATGCCGCCGAGGATCGATGCCATCAGCCGAGGTCCTCCGGGCTCAGGTCGACCACGTGCGGCAGGCTCTGCTTGAACTCGTCCCAGTCGGCGCCGCACATGTGCGCCCCCACGTGCAGATGACTCTCGCCGACGGCAGCTGCAATCTTGATGATATTGAAGTGGTGCCCGCCGTTGGCGACGAGCCCGGTCCAGTCTCGCTGTCGAACGAGCTCTTTGTGCTCCGCAGTCAGACAGAAGCGCTCCATCAGCGCTTCCGGCGCCGCTTCGAACTCCTGCCTGTGCTCCGCGTACTTGAAGGCAAAGCCAAACCGGTTGAGCGCGTAGGACCGGCTGCAGATCTCGCCGGTGAAGGCAAACGTGCTCGGCGGGTCGAGGCTCAGGTCCGGATTCTCGATCTTGCGCGACATCCTGAGCTACGAGTCTTCGCCGACGAACACGCGCTCGATATGCCGCTCGGCAAACCGCCAGCGGCCGTGCTCGTCGCGCCGGTAGCGGTCGACGAAATCGGCAACGAGAAACGGTTTCGCCGGCAACGGCGGCAGCCCGTCGGCTGCGAACGAGAGACAGACCGAAGTGCCCGTTGCTTCGGTCGCGGATTCGATGGCTATGCGCAGGCCGGAGTATAGATGCCGGGATGTGCGCGGCCCTTTGGCGACACGATTGCGAAACAGCGCCTCGATCTCATCTCGGCCCTGGCTCCGTCTGGCGCCGTGCGTATAGAGTGCATCGACGGTGAACAGGTCGACGAGGGCATCGATGTCGCCGTGATCGAGATGGTGCGCGAATGCCGCATTGAGCTCCTCGATCGCGAGGCGGATCGCGATTGTGTCCTCCGGGCTCACTGCAGCCGCCACCGGCTCAGTGCCCGATCTTCGAGCCTGACCGGGTTCTCCTGCCGTCCGAGCCCCTCGATGCTGACGCTGACGGGTCCGGCGACAGTCTGAAAGTTGGCGTGGTGGATCGACTTGCGCCCGGCGCCCGGCTTGAATGCCGTGCCGAGCGAGACCACGTCGCCCGGGTGGAGCGTTTGAAACTGACTGATGAAGCTCAGGACCTCGGCGACCCTGAAGTTGTAATAGCGGGTGCTGTCATCGGCGACGATCTCTGTGCCGACGCGACACTCTACGCGCAGGTCGTCGGGGTCGCCGACGGCGCTTGCCGGCACGAGCCAGGGCCCGAGCACGCCGAAGGTGTCCGTTCCCTTGTAACGTGCCGCGTAGGACAGGTGCTGCTCGACGCGGCGGGTCTCATCGGGGTTGTCCGGGTCCGCATACACGGCCCAGTAGTGAAACCGGTCCTCGGCACGCATGCCGTTGCTCGTGATGTCGTTGAATATCGTGTAGCCGAAAACGCAGTCGAGCGCCGCTTCGGGGGCGACGTCCCGCGTGCGGCGGCCAACGACCAGCGCGAGCTCCGGTTCCGGGTGGACGCTGCCGTAGTACGGCCGGATGCGCACGGCATCACCGTGACCGATCAGGCAGGACGGCGGCTTCAGGAAGAATGCCGGGTGATCGGGCGCGCTGATCTTGCGCTCATTGCTCGCCGAGTTGTTCATCGCCACGGCCAGAATCTTGCCGGGATGCCGCACGGGCGGGTACCAGGCATCGGGAGCGACAGCGAGCGCCTCGAGCCCGGAACGGCTGGCCCGCTCGGCTGCCGCTTCGATCGCCGCGAGTAAGGTGTTGCCACCGGCGATCAGCTCGCGCATCGACCGCGGGCAGCGATGTCCCGGCTCGCCGCCGAGCTCGAACAGGGCTTCGAGCGGCACGACACGCTCTTCGGCGATCGACAAGGCGACGACGTCGCGGTCGCCAACTCTGACGCTCGCAAGCTTCAAGCTTCGTTATCCCTTGGTCGTCGGCATCATGAAATCGGGGCCGGTTCGCGTCGAACCTGGCCAGCGCTGCATGATGGACTTGTAGCGCGTGTAGAAGCGGATGCCTTCCTCGCCGTAGATATGGTGATCGCCGAATATGCTGCGTTTCCAGCCGCCGAACGACTGGTAGGCCGTCGGCACCGGAATCGGGACGTTGATGCCGACCATTCCGGCTGCGATTCGTCGCGCAAACTCGCGCGCCGTCCCGCCGTTGGCCGTAAAGCAGGAGACGCCGTTGGCAAGCTCGTGCGCGTTGACGAGGTCGATGGCATCCGCAACGCTGTCGACACGCACGACCGAAAGCACGGGACCGAAGATCTCTTCCTTATAGATCCGCATATGCGGCTCGACGCGATCGAATATCGAGGGCCCGAGGAAGAAGCCGTTCTCGTGACCCGGGATCGTCAGTCCCCGGCCGTCGAGGACGAGCTCGGCGCCTTCATCGACTCCGGATTCGATGTAGCCGGTCACGCGTTCGCGATGCGCTGCCGTGATCAGCGGGCCCATGTCGGATTCAGGGTCCGTCCCGGGACCGACGCGGAGCCGCTCGGCGCGTTCCCTGAGCCTGGCGACGAGCTCATCGGCGCGGGGCCCGACGGCAACGGCGACGGATATCGCCATGCAGCGCTCGCCTGCGGAGCCGAAAGCGGCGCCGGTCAGGGCGTCGGCGGCGAGATCGAGGTCGGCGTCGGGAGCGACGACGAGATGATTCTTGGCGCCCGCAAGCGCCTGCACGCGTTTGCCGACACTCGTCGCCTGAGCATAGACCTGCTCGGCGACAGGAGTGGATCCGACGAAGCTGACGGCAGCGACGTCGGGGTGATCGATGAGCGTGCGCACGGTGTCGGCGTCTCCCTGAACGACGTTCAGAACGCCGGCCGGGGCGCCCGCATCCGCGAGCAGCTCGGCGAGCAGCAGCGAAGCGCCGGGATCTCTTTCGCTCGGCTTGAGCACGAACGTGTTGCCACAGGCGATCGCGAGCGGAAACATCCACAGCGGGACCATGGTTGGGAAGTTGAACGGGGTAATGCCTATACAAACACCGAGCGGCTGCCGCATCGACCAGTTGTCGATCCCGCCGCCGATGTTGTCGACGTGCGTGCCCTTGAGTTGCTCCGGCACGCCGCAGGCAAACTCGACGATTTCTATGCCGCGCTGAACCTCGCCGTCGGCATCGCTCAGCACCTTGCCGTGTTCCTGCGTGATCAGCATGGCGAGCTCGTCGCGGCGGGCTTCGAGCAGCTGCCGAAACTCGAACAGGACCCGGGCGCGCTGCAGTGCCGGCGTGTTGTGCCAACCGGCGAAGGCCGCGACGGCGGCCTCGACGGCAGCCGCCGCCGTTTCGTCAGAGGCAAGGGCGGTCACGGCGGTCTCGACGCCGGTTGCCGGATCGAAGACCGGCACGGTTCCCCGCGCAGCCGTAACGACCTTGCCGCCGATGACGTGCCCTAGTGTTGCCGGCTTGCCGGTATCGGATTGCGTAACGGTGACCCCCATCGAGTCGCATTGTACTATCGAAGCGACCCTGGCCGGCATTGCCCGAGGAAGGCGCAAGCATGGGACGACGTCGCCCGCCCGATATTCTGCGCAAATCGCATGCGCACACGGAAGGTAAAGCGCGCGCAAGAGCCAGGCAGCAGCTGCGGGAGTCGCTCGACGTGACGCTGACGGCGGATGAGCGCGCGCTGCTCATCGATCTGGACGGTGTCGTGTTCCACGGGGACGAAGTCATCGCCGGCGCCGCGGAGGCGATCGCCTGGCTTGCCGCTGAGCAGGTCCGGCATCTGTTCGTGACCAACACGACCTCGCGTCCCCGTGAGGCGCTGGTCGAAAAACTCGACGGTTTCGGCATTCCGGTAGACGTCGACGACATCCAGGCGCCGCCGGATGCCGCGGCCGCCTGGCTCGCCGCGCACGGCGTCAATCGCCTGTTGCTGGCCGTTCCGGCAGCAACGGCTCGGGCATTTGCCGGGTTCGATACGCTGACGCTGGATGAAGCGATCGACCGGCAGCGAGATCGGGGGCGAGAGGCTGCGCCGGCGATCGTCGACGCCGTCGTCGTCGGCGACATCGGAGCAGGCTGGAGTTTCGAGCGGCTGAATGCCGCGTTTCGGTGCCTGATGCAGGCGCCGCAGCCGAAGCTGATTGCGCTGGGCATGACGCGATACTGGCACGCGCCCGAGGGCTTGCGGCTCGATACGGCCCCCTTCGTCACCGCCCTGGCGCATGCGAGCGGGGCGGAGCCGGTCGTCCTCGGCAAGCCGTCGCCCGAGTTCTTCGCCGCGGCGCTCGAGCGCCTCGGGGTCCCGGCGGCCCGGAGCTGGATGATCGGCGACGATATCAGGACCGATGTGGCGGGTGCACAGGCCGCGGGCCTCAAGGCGATCCTGGTCCGGACCGGGAAGTTTCGTCCGGCAGATCTGGCGCTTGGCATCGAGCCCGAGCTCACGATCGATTCCGTCGCCGATCTGCCGCGTGCCTGGACTGAGCACGCTTAGTCCCCGGCGCGATTCTCAGGTAACCTCGGCGCAATCATGCTCGCCTACGCATTTCGCCGTATTTTCGGCGCCATCCCGACGCTCCTGATCATCATCACGCTCGCATTCTTCATGATGCGGATCGCACCGGGTGGCCCGTTCGATGGCGAGCGTCGGCTGCCGCCCGAGGTCGAGGCGAACATCGCCGCCGCCTACGATCTCGACAAGCCGCTGTACCAGCAGTACTTCATCTATCTCGGCCGCCTCGTCCAGGGCGATTTCGGGCCCTCGTTCCGGACCCGGGACTTCACGGTTACCGAGCTCATTGCCGCCGGCCTGCCGGTCAGCATGCGTCTCGGGCTTGCGGCGATGCTGCTGGCCGTCATCCTCGGCACCGCGCTCGGCATGTTTGCCGCGCTGCGGCAGAATCATCCGGGCGACTATTCCGTCATGGCGCTGGCCATGATCGGGATCACCATTCCGACCTTCGTCACCGCGCCGTTGCTCACGCTGCTATTCGGCGTCTACGGGATCAGTCTGTTTGGCTGGGACTTCTCGTTGCCGGTCGGCGGCTGGAACGGCGGCGCATTACGCAACATGATTCTGCCGGTCACGGTGCTGGCGCTGCCGCAAATCGCGATCATCTCGCGGCTGACGCGCGGCAGCATGATCGAGGTACTGCGCTCGAATTACGTCCGCACGGCCCGGGCGAAAGGGCTGTCCGGTTGGCGTGTGGTCACGCGCCACGCCATGCGCGCGGGGCTGTTGCCTCTCGTCAGCTACCTCGGTCCGGCCATGGCTGCGCTGCTGACCGGCTCTCTCGTCGTCGAGCAGATCTTCGGCCTGCCGGGCATCGGGCGCTATTTCGTTCAGGGTGCGCTCAATCGCGACTACACGCTCGTCCTCGGCGTCATCATTTTCTACGCATCGTTCATCATTATTCTGAACCTGATTGCGGACATTCTGTATCGCGTGCTCGATCCCAGGGTCAGGTTCGACTGATGGTGCCGGTGCAGACGCAGGACCGTGCCGGGATGATGCGCTCGGCAGAGGCCGTCAAGGGCAGGAGCCTCTGGGTGGACGCGCGTCGCCGCCTGTTTCGCAACAAGGCCGCGGTCGCCAGCATGATGATTCTCGGCGTGATCGCACTGATGGCGATCTTTGCGCCGCTGCTCTCGCCCTATGCCTTCGACGAAATCGATTTTTCCCTGGTGCAGTGCGCCCCGGGCTGGTGGCCCGGCGAGTCCGTTCTGTGCAAAGCCGGCGGTGCCCACTGGTTCGGCATGGACTCGGTCGGCCGCGATCTCTTCATCCGCACGCTGTACGGCGCGCGCGTCTCGCTTGCCGTCGGCCTGGTCGCGACCTGTGTGAGCCTGCTGATAGGTGTCCTGTACGGCGCCACGGCCGGCTATCTCGGCCATCGGATCGACAACGTGATGATGCGCGTCGTCGACATTCTCTACTCGCTGCCTTTCATCTTCTTCGTGATCATTCTCATGGTCATTTTCGATCGCAACTTCATTCTGCTGTTCGTCGCGATCGGTGCCGTCGAATGGCTGACGATGGCCCGGATCGTGCGCGGCCAGACCCTGTCCGTGAAGCAGAAGGAATTCATCGAGGCCGCCCGTGCCAGCGGTGTTGGCGGATTCGGCATCATCACGCGACACATCATCCCCAATGTCATCGGGCCCGTGATCGTCTATGTCACGCTGACGATTCCGGCCGTCATACTCGCCGAGAGCTTCCTGTCGTTTCTCGGGCTCGGCATTCGCGAGCCGATGACGTCGTGGGGCGTGCTCATTGCCGAAGGCGCGAATGCGCTCGAGACGGCGCCCTGGAGTCTGATTTTCCCTGCGGGCTTCATGGCCGTGACGCTGTTCTGCTTCAACTTTATTGGCGACGGCCTGCGCGACGCCCTCGACCCGAAGGACCGTTGATTCATGCCCGAGCCGGTCCTGAGCGCGCGTGATTTCAACGTCAGGTTTGCCACGGCAGACGGCGAGGTCCATGCCGTCAGGAGCGTCTCGTTCGACATTGCGGAAGGTGAGTGCCTCGGTGTCGTCGGTGAATCGGGCTCGGGCAAGAGCCAGCTGTTTCTCGGTGCGGTCGGGCTCCTGGCGTCGAACGGCGTGGCCGAGGGCAAGATGACCTATCGGGGCCGCGACCTGACCGCACTCTCTCAGGCCCGGTTAAATTCGATTCGCGGTTCCGGGATTACGATGATCTTTCAGGATCCGCTGACCTCGCTGACGCCGCATATGCGGATCGGCGACCAGATCATCGAGTCGCTGCGCGTTCACCACAAGATGAAAGGCGATGAGGCCCGCAAGCGCGCCATCGAGTCGCTCGAGCTCGTCCGGATTCCCGAAGCGAAGCGCCGCCTGCGCCAGTATCCGCATGAGCTCTCGGGCGGAATGCGTCAGCGCGTGATGATCGCGATGGCGACGGCCTGCGGTCCGGATCTGCTGATCGCCGACGAGCCGACGACGGCACTCGACGTCACGGTGCAGGCCCAGATTCTCGAGATCATGCGCGACCTCAAGGACGAGCTGAAGACGGCCATCGTGCTCATCAGCCACGACATGGGCGTGATCGCGGCAATGGCGGATCGCGTCGAGGTCATGCGCGAAGGCGAGTTCGTCGAGTCCGGCAGCATCGACGACATCTTTTATGCGCCGCAACACGACTACACGCGCATGCTGCTCGACTCCATGCCGCGCGTTGACCAGCCCGACCGGCCCGGCCACGAGAACCTGCAGCCGCTGGGCGCTCCCGAGCGGCACCCGAACCTGCTCGAGGTCGAAAGCTTGAGCGTCCACTTTCCGATTCGTGTCGAGGGCTGGATTCCGCGCTACAAGCCGCTGCGCGCCGTGGACGGTGTCAGCTTCTCCTTGCGCGAGGGCGAGACGCTCGGGGTCGTTGGCGAGTCCGGCTGCGGCAAGTCGACGCTCGCGCGCGCGGTCCTCGCGCTCCTGCCCGCGACGGCCGGCGTGGTGCTCTGGAGCGGCAGCAATCTCGGCGAGGCGGATAAGGAAGCCATCCGCAAGTTGCGCAAGGAACTGCAGATCGTGTTCCAGGATCCGCTCGCGAGTCTCGATCCGCGCATGACGATCGGCCAGAGCATCGGCGAGCCGGTGCGCGCGCTCGAGCCCGGTCTCGAGCGCTCGGTCGTCACCGGGCGCGTTCGCGAGGTGCTCGAGCAGGTCGGTCTCGACCCGGCCTGGATCAACCGGTACCCGCACGAATTCTCGGGCGGCCAGAATCAGCGTGTCGGCATAGCGCGCGCCATGATCGTCAAGCCGCGGCTCGTCATTTGCGACGAAGCCGTCAGTGCGCTCGACGTCTCGGTGCAGGCCCAGGTCATCGATCTGATCCTGTCGCTGCAGAAGGCGTTCGGGATGTCGATGATCTTTATCAGTCACGACCTGTCGGTCGTTCGGCAGGTCTCCCATCGCGTCATGGTGTTGTATCTCGGACGCGTCGTGGAGCTTGCCGGCCGCAACGATATTTACGAGGACCCGCGGCATCCCTACACGCGGGCGCTGATCTCGGCCGTGCCGATTCCCGATCCGCGCAAGGAGCGCGCCAAGGAGCGCATTCCGCTGCCCGACGAATTGCCCTCACCGCTCGACACGCGCGCCGCGCTGACTTTCCTCAAGTCGAAACGAGTCGACGACCCCGAAGCCGAGCAGTACCTGCCCAGACTGGTCGAAGTCAGCCCCGGACATTTCGTTGCCGAGCACGATCCGGTCTGAGCGTTCCGCGCTGAGCGTCCAGGGTCCTAGTGCGGTAACCTCGCTGTCTGGAACGGCAGAGGAAGCTGGGGAATCATCCATGTTCGAGCGCGGAGTCATCGGTCTCAGGCGGTGGGGCTTGTTGGGAGCAGCTGTCCTTCTCGCTGCCTGCGGTCAGGGCAACGGATCGGGCGCCGCGAACGGCGCTGGTGCTCAGCCCGGTGAGATCGTGTTCCATCGGGGTAACGGCTCGGAGCCCGATACGCTCGATCCGCATCTGGCGCAGGGAAACTGGGAAAGCCACATCATCGGCGACCTCATTCTCGGTCTCACCACGGATGGCCCGAATGGTGAGGCAATACCGGGTGCGGCGGAACGCTGGGACGTTTCCGCCGACGGGCTGACCTGGACATTTCATTTGCGCGAGCATGTCTGGTCGGACGGCGAGCCGGTGACTGCGCATGATTTCGTCTACGCCTATCGCCGCATACTGAATCCCGCAACGGCTTCGGATTACGCCTGGTATCTCTATCAGGTAGAAAACGCCGCTGCCGTCAACGCCGGTGATTTGCCGGGCACCGAACTTGGCGTCGAGGCGGCCGACGACCGGACTTTCGTCGTGCACCTCGAGAATCCCGCTCCCTATCTTGCGGAGTACATGACGCACCAGACGACGTTTCCCGTCCCGACGCACGTGGTCGAGGCCGTGGGCGCTGCCTGGACCCGGCCCGGTAACTACGTTTCCAACGGCCCCTATGTGCTGACGGAGTGGGTTCCGAACGACCACATCACGGCCGTCAGGAACCCGCGGTTCTACGACGCGGACAACGTCGCGATCGATCGCGTCATTTATTACCCGAC
>DATCZB010000237.1:0-4954 GCA_036526155.1 Gammaproteobacteria bacterium | reverse complement strand
TGACCTTGCTGGCCCTGCTGGCCTTGCTGCTGTTGCGCTTGCGCCAGCTGCTGCTGCAGTTGCTCGAGCTCGCGCAGGAGCTCCTCGGTCTCACGCTGCAGCGACCGTTGCTCCCAGCGTTCCTGGTCGGTCACCTGGTTGCGGCGATTGGCCTGCTCGGCCAGCTGCTCCTGCCGCCGGGCCAGCTCCTGCAGCTTCTGTATGGCCTCGTCGATTTCCTGTCCGCCCTGCTCGCCCTCGCTGTCGAACGTCACCGATTGCTCGGTCTCGTACTGATTGCGGTCGAGGTCCATTTCGAGCTCGAACAGCTCGGCGAGGTCGCGACCGGCCAGGCCGCCGCCACCACCACCGCCGCCGCCCTGCTGCATGCTGACCTCGATGTCGGTGAACAGCGCCTCGGCGCGGAGAATGTACTGCAGCGCCTGCTGCGCCGGGCTGACCGCGGCTTCGAGCTCGACTTCGGCCAGACTCTCCGCCGCCGGGCCCATCAACTCGATCGCGAGCTCCATGTTGTCGACGAACTGACCAATCCGGGGATCGGCGTTGTCGAGCCTTCGGGCCTGCGTGCGCTCGGCCAGGCTCTGCGCCTGCTCGGCCAGCGTGCGTTGCAGCTCGGCCAGCATCAGCGCGTTGTCCTGCAGCTGCTGCTCGTCGAGAAAGCTCTCGGGCTCGTCGTCCTGCTCGCGAATCAGATTCCAGGTCGCGGTCAGGATTTCTTTCTGCCGCTGCGAAATTTCGTCGCGCTGCTGCTGCCCGCCGCCGCCACCACCGCCGCCACCACCGGCGTCAGCCTGGCTGAAACGACGATCGAACGGCTGGACCTCGATGAAGTAGAGGTCCGTCTGGACCGTGGTTTCCCGGTCCTCGACGATGGCGTAGTAGGAGATCAGGTCGCCGGGCTCGAGACCGCGCTCGGTCGGCAGCGGCTCGACGACTTCTTCGGCCTCGTCGTCGCCGTCGATCTCTTCGCGCAGCGCGCGGAGATCATCGATGGTCAGGGTCGCACCAGGGTCGAACCGCGTCTGCGAGGCCCGCGCCAGCAGCGGTTGCCTCAGTTCCTCGAGGTAAATCAGCCCGTCGTCACGCAGCTCGGCGCCGTCGAATTCGAGCGGAATGCTCGACCAGTCGCTGCCGTTGATCGAATACCGGACCTCGGCCGACTCGAAGCCGAAATCGTCGTTGCCCTCGACGGCAATCGTGACTTCCTCGATCGGGCTCGCGCGCCAGTCCCGGCCCGGGCGCACGATCGACAGCTCCGGCTCTTCGTCATCGACGACGGTAATGAAAAATTGGTCGCTGACCTGGACCTGCTCGCCGTTGAACAGCATCGACACGAAATACTCGCCGTCGTCCTCGACCGTCAGACTGCCGCGGCTCAGGTTGCCGGCAGACGTCATGGCAACCGGCGCTCCGTCGATAACGAGGGTCGGGGTCGTCAGCGGCTCGCTGCTCTCGACCTCGAGCTGCACTTCGGTCCCGACGACGGCACGAATGTCGTAACCGGGATCTTCGGTGGCGTTATCCAGCCGGGTCCAGTCAGGGTAGTCGTAGGTCAACCGGATGCGCGAGATTTCCGGCAGGTTGACGACGTCGATCGAGTACTCCTGCGTCCTGACGCCCGCGGCGGTCAGGTAGTAGGTCACGGGCTCGCGCACGGCGAAGAACGTAAACTCGAAAGTGTCTTCGATCTCGCTCATCGGCGCGCTCTGCCAGTCGCCTCCAGGCCCGAAGCGCGCGAACAAGGTCATCGAGGCCGGGTCGAAACCCTGGGCTTCAGCGCTGATGCGCATGTCGCCGCCGCGGCGGACGGTTCCGTCGCCGGGCTCGACCGCGATGAACTGCGGTGGCAGGGTATCGTCGAGAAGCCAGCCGGCCCACAGATCCCTGACGCCATAACGCCAGTTGCCCGGACCGACAATCGCGGCGCCGAGCAGCGTCAAGACGGCAACGCCGCCGACGACGGCAGGCACGGAGAGCTCGAGCCGGGTCACGCCAAACGCAACCGGCATCTTGCGCGCGAAGCGCAGCGCATCTTCTGCCAGGAGCCCCAGGAACGGAGACTTCCGACCCGAAGACGCCAGATCTTCGTAGGTCTCGATACGGCCGTCGAAATCGGGGGCGCGGCGCTCGATATCGGGCACGGCGCGACTGCGCTTCATGGCCCGCAGCGGGATGACGAAGAGCCCGACCACGATGCCGATGATTGCGACGAGGAGCACGAGCCGTGCCGCCATCATGAACTCGGCATCGAATGCCCTGCGCGTGCCGAACCAGACGGCGGCCAGCGTCAGAATCAGCGCGGTGACGGCGAGCAGTGCCGCGCCGCGCGCAATAACCAGCCGCTTCAGCCTCTGACGAAACTGATCCAGGTAGCTCTCTAGCTGCTGTCTGGCGTTCATGCTGCGATACCTCTGCGCACCCTAAGATGCCAGTTTCCCAAGGCAGATTCCACGATTGCGGCCACCAAAACAAGTAAAAGCAGCCAGTATCCCAACGGCACCTGAATCTCCTCCTGGACCACGCTCCCGGCCTCCGGCGCCAGGTCCGCGGCCGCACGACCCAGATCCTGCCAGCGCAGCAAAGTGTCCTCGGCTGCAGACTCGAGCACGGATTCGCGGACGTCGAAGTTGACGGCCACGAGCTCGGTCCGGCCACCGCCGACGAGCTCGTAGAATCCGACCTGATCCAGCAGCACATCGGTACCCGCGGCTCCCAATCCAAGCGCGGAGCTGCCGTCGGGAGCGAAGATCTGCCCGCCGGACATTCCCATGGCCTGAAGCGCCAGTGTGCTCCCGAGAGCGGCCTCGTTGGTGAACCCCGCGCCGCCGAGGAGATGATCGGCGATGCCGGCCACGAACGGCACGAATACCGGTTCCTTCGGCAGGTCGTTCCATTGGCGGTCGAGAGACGACGTGAACAGCAACAGCCGACCGTTGCCCAGAGAACGCTCCATGAGCAGCGGGTTACCCGTTTCGAGCCGAACCAGAACTTCATCGTCTTCTGCTTCCTCGACCGCGGCATAGCGCAGGAAGCGCACGGCACGAAGCATGTCGACCCCCTGCAGGGCCGGATGGCCGTTCGCGATAGAGCCGATCGTAACGGCATCGGCGGCGCTGACGGTCAGGCTCGGCGTCTCGGCGGCGAAACGATGACCGGTAACCGGCACCTCGGTCAGCGACAGCGAGCGCGCGCCGAGCGCGAGCAACAACCCGCCGCCTGACTCGACGTAGGCGCCGAGACGCTCGGCGTCGTCGGAATCGAGCACGGCGGCATCGGCAATGACGACGAACTCGTAGTCGTCGAAGTCCTGCTCACCGAGCTCGCTCGAGCCGACTGTTGTCGGGTCGAGCGCAAGCCCCTGCAGCACGCTCATCGCGTCGGTCAGAAAACGCGTGTCGGCCGTGCCGGTCAGGTCACCCGAGACGACGAGCACCGGATGCGGCACCGGGCGATTCAGCGCCAGCATCCTGACGTCGTCGCCGGCCAGCCCGTCGCGCGGGGTCATGACGACCTGAACGCGGTTGGCGCCGGGCTGCAGCGTCAGTGGCGCAAACTCGACGACGACCTGCTCGCCCGGCTCGAGCATCACCCGCTGCTCGTCGACGCGGACGCCGTCGAGCTCGAGCGCGAGCGTCTTCCCGGCGGACGCGGCGGCGTGACTCGCAACCGTCGCCGCAAGCTCTCCCGTGAGCGCGGACCCGAACAGATTGGTCACGGACCAGTTCGGCTCGACGCCGGAGACGGCGTGAACCTCGATTTCGACCGGCTCCGTCGGCGCGAGATCGGAGAACCTCGTCGGCAGCGCGCTCGACTGCGCATCGGTGACGAAGTGCAGAATCGTGGGCAGCTCGGCGGTCCTGAGCACGCCATCGAGCGCACGCGTCAGCTGGCCGAAATCGACATGGAAAATTCCGGGCTCGAGGCTCAGCACACGCTGCCTGGCGACGTTCTTGTCCAGCGTCGATCCGGTCACGATCTCGAGCACGCGGCCCGCGGCAATGACCTGCACCGGATCCGATACCGGTACCGAATCGATCAGATCGACCGTCGTGTCGATCGCGTCGTCCCAGCGGTCGCCGGCAGCCATCGATGCCGAGGTGTCGACTACGATGACATGCAGGCGCTGCTCGCCAATCGCGCCGGCAGCCGGGTTACGCCAGATTGCAGGCTGCAGGAACGCGAGCACGAGCAGCGCAATGATGCCGATGCGGGCCGCAAGCAGAACGAGATACTGCACCTGCTTGGCGAGCACGCGCTGGGGCTCGCCGGCCTCGAGAAACATGACCGAGCTGAACGGCCGGCGGTTCGGGTTCTCGGCCGACAAGCGATGCAGCCAGAGCGGAATCGCGATCGCGAGCAGCCCCGCGATAAATGCCGGCGCCAGAAAACTCATGCCTCAGCCTGCCTGAAAACGCGCATCGGCTCAGCCTCGCCGCTGCCTGAACAGCAGGTAGCTGCGCAGCGCCTCGTCGAGCGGATGCGTGTTGTCGACGAGCACGTGATCGGCGCCGGCGCCCGTCGCCTCGCGCTTGAGATCGTTGATATGGGCATCGATCTTTTCCCGATACCGGGCCCGCATGAAACTCGGTGAAACCTCGATCGTGTCGCCGGACTCCATGTCCTCGAGCAACGCGGACTCACGCAACTCGGGCTTGAGCTCCTCCGGGTCCAGCAGCTGGAACAGCACGACGTCCTGCCCCTGGTAGGCCAGCGGGCGGACGCCCTGCAGCAACGGCTCGGGATCGCAATAGAAATCGGAAATCACGGCCACGAGGCCGCGACCCTTCTCGAACTCACGGAAACGCTCGATCGGGCGGGACAGGTCCGTGCCGGTGCCGGGCTCGGCCCGGTCGATTGCATGCAGCACGCCCTGCAGGTGACCCGGCCGCGACGACGGCCGACGGTGATCGAGAATGTCCTCGTCGAAGACGATCAGGCCGACGGCATCGTGCTG
>DATCZB010000236.1:0-2178 GCA_036526155.1 Gammaproteobacteria bacterium | reverse complement strand
CGCGTCGCCCGCTTTCTAACCGCTGGCCATGGTGGCTACAGCACAGCGTTGAAACGGCTCAGTGCCCGCTAGGACGAAAACATGACAACCCAGCAACAACAGAACCGTATCAAGATTGCGGTGCAGAAATCCGGGCGCCTGACCGAGCACTCGATGGACCTGCTCGTGCGCTGCGGCCTGACCTATTCCAGAGGTCGCGATCAGCTGATCTGCTATGGCGAGAACATGCCCGTCGATGTCCTGCTCGTTCGCGACGACGATATCCCCGGACTCGTTCAGGAGGACATCTGCGATCTCGGCATCGTCGGCGGCAATATCGCCGAGGAAGTTCGACTCGACCTCGAAACCAAAGGTGAAACAGAGCTGTTCCAGAAGGCCTACGAGCTCGATTACGGTCACTGTCGGCTGTCGTTCGGTCTGCCTGAGGGCTCGAGCTTCAATGGGCCGCAGTCACTCAATGGCAAGCGGATCGCGACGAGCTACCCGAATATCGTCAGTGACTATTTGCGCCGCAATAACGTCACGGCTTCCGTCGTGGAGTTTTCCGGTGCGGTCGAGATTGCGCCAAGCCTGGGTAAGTCGGATCTCATCTGCGATCTCGTCTCGAGCGGCGCAACGTTACGCGCACATCACTTGTTCGAGGCCGAAACGATTCTCGAGAGCAAGGCCGTCCTCATTCAGACGCCGAAGGGCGTACCTGAGGAAAAAGCCGATTGGATTCGCCGGCTACTGCAACGAGTCCAGGGCGTGCTCCAGGTCAGGGAAAGCAAATACATCATGCTGCATGCGCCGCGCTCGGCACTAAAGAAAATTCGTGCGCTCTTACCCGGTAGCGAGGCACCGACGATCATGCCGCTCGAAGGCCGCGACGACAAAGTCGCGCTTCACGCCGTCTGCCGCGAGAACGTTTTCTGGGAAACGCTCGAGCAACTCAAGGATGCCGGCGCGAGCTCCATGCTTGTGCTGCCCGTCGAAAAGATGCTCGACTGAAGGCAATGAAACAGCACGTCTGGAATCAGCTTTCCGCGCGCGAGCAGGCTGCCCTGCTCGAACGACCGGCGCTGCGCGAGGATGCGGCGTTGCAGGCGCGTGTCGCCCAGATCATCGCGCGTGTGCGCGCCGACGGTGACCGCGCCGTTTTCGAGCTTACCGAGGAGATTGACGGTGTGCGACTCGACACACTCAAAGCTACGCCAGAGGAGTTCGACGCTGCTGAGACTGCGCTAGACGAGCACCAGAAGAACGCGATCGCTACTGCGCAGACGAATATCCGGCGTTTTCACGAAGCGCAGCTGACAGGACCGATTGCCGTGGAGACCGCGCCAGGCGTGCTCTGCGAGCGCCTGACACGGCCCATCTCCAATGTCGGGCTCTACGTGCCCGCTGGCAGCGCCCCGCTACCGTCGACGGCCCTGATGCTGGCCGTACCAGCTGCGATCGCCGGGTGCAGGACGCGTGTCCTTTGCAGCCCGCCACAAGCGGACGGCCGCATCAATTCCGCGGTGCTCTACGTCGCGCGACTTTGCGGTCTCGAGGACGTTTTTAAGATTGGCGGCGCCCAGGCAATCGCCGCGATGGCCTACGGCACTGCAAGCGTCCCCAAGGTGGACAAGCTCTTCGGGCCGGGCAATACCTGGGTGACGGCGGCCAAGACACAGGCCGCGCAGGATCCGTCGGGCGCTGCCAAGGATATGCCGGCTGGCCCTTCCGAAGTGCTCGTCATCGCCGACGAGAGCGCCGATCCGCAGTTCGTCGCCGCGGACCTGCTGTCACAAGCGGAGCACGGGCCAGATTCGCAGTCGGTGCTGATCAGCACCAGTGCGGCGTTGGCCGCCGCGGCGCTCGAAGCAGTTACGGTCCAACAGGCCCGCCTGAGCCGGCGCGAGATCATTGCGAAGTCGCTCGCACACTCGTTTGCGCTCGTCGTAGACGATCTCGAGACGGCCATCGACGTATCCAACCGTTACGCGCCCGAGCACCTCATTCTGCAGATCGAGAACGCCCGAACGTGGGTAGAGCACATTCAGGCGGCGGGCTCGGTGTTTCTCGGTCCGTGGACGCCCGAGTCCGTCGGCGATTACTGCAGCGGCACGAACCACGTCCTACCGACCTACGGTTTCGCTCGTTCGTACTCGAGCCTCGGCGTCAACGACTTCCTGCGCTCGATGACGATACAGG
>DATCZB010000235.1:0-7561 GCA_036526155.1 Gammaproteobacteria bacterium | reverse complement strand
TTCGGGTATTAATCAGGCGCTCTGCGAGCTGCTCGCCAAGCGGGAGCAGGTCCCTGTCTGGCAGCTGCTGCGAGACAGGCCGGGCCGTCGACAGTCCCGACGGCGCCTACGAGAATGCGTGGGCGGACGTCATCATGCCCGACGTCAAGCATGTTGGCGGGTTTGGGTCACTTCTGGACGTCATGCGGATGGCCGAAGGCCGCTCCGAGGTTTCCCCGCACAATCCTTCCGGACCGATTTCGACTGCAGCCAGCCTGCACGCGGCGGCCGTGCGGCCGGGTGGCGTTCGTTCGCTCGAGTACGCTTTTGACCGCGCCGGTTCCCGGCGCGTCACCGGGGAGCAGGTCGATGGCGGGCGGCTGTATCTCAGTGATCGGCCAGGGTGGGGAATCGACCCGAATCTGCGCGCCTGAGTCGGGCGCGCGACCATCGCTGTCGCGCGGGCGCGCCGGCTGGAGCGCCGATTTGACAAGTTCGGCCCGAGGCAAGAGACTGCGGCGGTTCGTTGGTTCGCTCGAATAGCGACTAAGAGGGAATCCGGAGCGAGACTTGCGGGGCGAAAAACGCGCGAAGTCTTGAAACCGGAGCTGCCCCCGCAACTGTAAGCAGCGACACGTTGGCCATTGCCACTGGGCACACGAGTACCGTGCCTGGGAAGGCGGTTGACGGGCGTGCTGCCAGCCAGGAGACCTGCCGACGAACTTGCTGACTCGTCGGGCGGGGTGTTCCGGCGCGGGCCACGAGTTCTTCCGCGCCGCCCGCGCACTGTCGATCCCCCAGAAGACGAACGGATTGCGTTGGGGGGAAATCTGCATGAAACGCTGGATCATCTGGCTGCATCGGTACCTTGGTATCCCGATGAGTGTCGTCTTCGTGATCTGGTTCGTCTCCGGCATCTTCATGATTTACGCCGGCGACATGCCCTCGCTGTCGGAATCGGAGCGACTGAGCCGGCAGCCCGCCATCGATTTCGATGCCCTGACGCTTGCGCCGCAGGAAGCCGTAGTCCGGGCGGGCATCGAGGCTTCCATCACGGCGCTCACGCTCGAGCCGCTGCTCGGGCGGCCCGCGTACCGGATCGGCCGGTTCTTCGGCACGGCTGCGACGGTTTTCGGCGACACGGGCGAAATCTTCGACGGCGTCGATGCCGACGACGCGGCGGCGGCAGTCGCAGCCTGGTTTTCCGTGGCGCCCGAGGCGGTCCGGTTCGTCGAAACTGTCAACCAGGTCGATCAATGGACCATGACCGTGGCGGGTGAACTGCCGCTGGAGCGGTTCGATGTCGACGACGGTCGCGGCACACGCGCCTATTTTTCGCTGCAGACAGGCCAGGTCGAGTTACTGACCACCCGGCAGGACCGAACGCTCGCCTGGATCGGCACGATCCCCCACTGGTTCTACTTCACGCCGCTAAGGACCAACCAGCCGCTGTGGTACTGGACGGTCGTCTGGGTGTCCGTTGCCGGCTGCGTGCTGGCGGCACTCGGAATCGTGCTCGCTTTCACGCAGTTCAGGCGCTCCAGGCCGTTTCGCCTGTCGGCGTCAATTCGCTACCGCGGCTGGATGCGCTGGCATTACTACACGGGCGCCGTGTTCGGCCTGTTTGCGCTGACCTGGGTCTTCAGCGGGCTCATGTCGATGGAGCCTTTCGACTGGACCAACGCCGAAGGTATGTCCCTGCCGGGCAACGATCTCGAGGGCGGTCCTCTCGAGCTCGGGCGCTATCGCCTCGAGCCTTCGGCAATCCTGGCCGTCGCCGGCGAGGGCGCGCGTCGCGTCGAGCTCAAGCGGATCCAGACCGAGCCTTTTTTCGCGGTCGCCGCGCCGGGTCGCGATGGGGCCGTCGAGCGGACGCTGATTCACGCCGCGACGCTGGCGCCGCGGGTGAATCACTTCGCCGCCGAGAGCATCCTCTCCGAGCTCGAGGCGACCGTGACCGAGGCCGCGATTGCGGAGCATGCTGTGCTCGAATCCTATGACGCCTACTACTATGCGCGCGCTGATGAGCTGCCGCTGCCCGTGCTGCGCGTCAAGTTCGACGACCCCGCCGCGACCTGGGCGTACTTCGATCTGAACACGAGCGCGCACATGGGCTCGAACCATCGGTTGAGCCGGCTCGAGCGATGGTTGTTCAACGGTCTGCACAGTCTCGACTTCTCGTTCTGGTACGGGCGGCGACCGCTCTGGGACGTCGTCCTGATCGTCCTGAGTCTCGGCGCGCTCGCGACGAGCTCGATCGGAATGTATCTCGGCTTGAGGCGTCTTTCCGGCCGGGCCGACAAGAAGCCCGGACCGCTTGCGGCTTACGGCGGACCGCGCCAGGGAAATCAATGAAATCAAAGTACTGGAACTTGCGATGAGCCGAAAACCATTCGGAATTCACATCGGCGTCTTGTGTATCACGCTTGCCCTGCCTGCCACGGCCCAGGTCAACGACGCCGACACGGTGATCGTCACCGGCAACCGCACCGGCCTCGATGCGCGCCAGATCGGCAGCGCGGTGACGGTTATCACGGCCGATGACCTTCGAACCGGTCAGATGCTGTTTGCGAAGGACGCCCTGCAGGATGTGCCGGGCGTGCAGATCTCCACCGACAGGCCCGGCGCCGCGACGAGCGTCTATATCCGCGGGTCCGACAACGACCAGGTGCTGGTATTGCTCGACGGGCTCGAGCTCGGCGATCCGTCCAATATCGCGACGGCGTTTCAGTTCGATCATCTGAACGCTGCCGACATCGAGCGCATCGAGGTGCTGCGCGGCAATCAGAGCTCGCTCTATGGCAGCGACGCGATCGGCGGCGTGATCAATGTCATCACGCGCAAGCCTTCGGAGCAGGGTCTCGGATTCGATATCGATGCGGGTGGAGGGTCCTACGGCATGCGTAGCCTCGATACGGCGGTATCGGGTGATACGGGCCTCGTGGATTATCGGTTCAGCGCGAGCTCGTTCCGCGCCGACGGGCCCTCGAGGGCGGATCCGAATGCCGGCCCGGCCGTCGAGGATGACGCCTATGCCAGGCGCAGCATCAGCGCCCAGCTCGGTTTCGATCTGACGCCCGACCTGCAACTGAAGCTCAGGGCGATTTCGAGCGCGACCGAGACCGACCTCGACGGTACCGGCGAGGATGCGACTTTTCTTCCCGATATCGACAAGGACGAGTCCATCTACGCGTTGACGGTCGCGCGTGAAAAGGCCGGCAGCCCATGGCGACATGAGCTCAGCTACACGCAATACGAGGCGGAGCGCTTCTACGATGCGTCGGGCGACCGCTTTACCGGCAACAAGGACAGTCTCAGGTTCTGGAGCGCATTCGATGCGACCGATGCCGTGTCGCTGGTCGTCGGGCTAGAGCTCGAGAGCGAGGACACCGATCAGCTCACGAGTTTCTCGGGCAGCTTCATCGCCGGTAACGATACGGACAGCGTTTTCGCCGAGGTTGCAGTGAGTCCGCTCGACGCCTTTACGCTGACGGTCGCGGCACGCTCCGACGATAACGAGAGATTCGGCATTTTTCGGACCCATCGAGTCACTGCGGCCTATTCGTTGAGTGGGACCGCGGCCGACACCAAGCTCCGCGCGAGCTGGGGCACAGGCGCGAAGGCGCCCGGTCTGTATCAGCTCTTCGATCCCTCCTTTGGCGACCCGGAGCTCGGTGTCGAGGAAAGCCGCGGGTATGACGTCGGCTTCGACCGCCTCTGGCCCGACGGAACTACACTGCAGGTCAGCTATTTCAATCTCGACATCGAAAACGAAATCGATTTCCTCTGGCCGAGCGGCTACCTCAATCGTGGTGAGACCGGAGCCAGGGGCCTGGAGACGCTTTACTCGAGGCCGCTCGGCGCGCGTCTCGACTGGTCGCTGAGCTACACCTATCTCGCCTCCCACGATCGACAGACCGGCGCGTGGTCAGGTCGTCCACGCAACTCTGCGACGACGCAATTGAGCATCGACGCCGCCGAGGACCTTCGTTTGACTGCCCGTGCCCGCTATAGGAGCATGAACGCCGCCTCTTTCGGCGGTGTAACGAACAGCTTCGTCGTTCTCGATCTGCTCGGAAGCTATCAGGTCAGCGACAAGCTCGAGGTCTATGCCCGGATCGTCAATCTGCTCGATGAGGACTACCAGTACGAGTGGGGGTCGAGCACGTATGATCGCAGTGTCTTCGCAGGCGTCCGCCTGCGTCACTGAGCTGCCGGGCGATTTTCGGAACGCTGATTCGTGATGCGGGTTGCGGCTCACCGCGTGGTGAGGCGAACGCCGGTCGCGGTTGCCTGTTACCTGGCGTTCGGCGCACCGGGGCTTGCCCAGGAGCCGGAGCAGCTCGTCGAGGTCATCGGGCGGACGCCGCTCGGTGCCGATATCGCGGTCAATCAGATCGCCGCCAACGTGCAACGGGTCACGGCCGAGGAGATTGCCTCCCAGCATGCGCTGGATCTGACGCAATTCATGCAGCGCAATCTCGGCAGCGTGCTCGTCAACGAAGCCCAGAACAACCCGCTGCAGCCCGACCTGCAATATCGCGGTTTTGTCGGCTCGCCGCTGCTCGGCCTGCCCCAGGGTATCGCCGTCTATCAGGACGGCGTCCGGCTCAACGAGCCGTTTGGCGACACGGTCAGCTGGGCCTTGCTGCCGGACTCGGCTATCGACTCGATGGTCGTCATGCCAGGATCCAACCCGCTGTTCGGGCTCAACGCGCTCGGCGGTGCCATCTCCATTCGCACCAAGGACGGCTTCGCGCATCCCGGTACCGAGGCCGAGATTTTCGGCGGGTCTTTCGGCCGGTGGGGGCTGTCGGCGTCGACCGGAGGGTCCCGCGACGACTTCGGTTATTTCGTGACGGCGGAGTATCTGGATGAAGACGGCTGGCGCGACTTTTCTCCGACCGAAGCCGTCCAGCTGTTCGGCAAGCTGAGCTGGGAAATGCAGGCAACGCGCATCGATCTGGGGCTCGGCCTTGCCGAGACCGACCTCATTGGTAACGGCCCCGCGCCGGCGCAGCTGCTGGCGCTCGATCGCGAGGCCATCTTCACTCGACCCGACATCACCGAGAACGAGCTCGGCCTCATTAACCTTTCGGTCGAGCATCGCGTCAGAGATTCGTTCACGCTGAGCGGCAACGTCTATTTGCGCTCCAGCGATATTGCCTCGCTCAACGGCGACGACTCCGAATATGAGGCCTGCGAGGACGATCCGGGCTTCATCTGCGAGGAGGACGATGACGAGGAGCCCGTGCTCGACGCCAACGGCGCGCCGGTCGTTTTCGACGCGGCGCTCGAGGGGGGTGCGATCAATCGAACCGAAACCAGGCAGGATGGTGCCGGTTTCGCGCTGCAGGGAAGCTGGCGCGCCGAGCCAGGTGGCCGCGAGAACCTCTTTCTCGCGGGCCTCTCCTACGACGACTCGTCAATCTCGTTCAGTGCGAGCACGGAGCTGGGGGCGCTCGATGCGACCCGGCTCGCCGTGCCAGGGGGCGTTTTCGTCGGCGATGCGTTCACGCGTCTCGATGCCGACAACTCGAATTTCGGGATTTACGCTTCGAACACACTTGCGCTCCGGGAGCGCGTCAGCCTGACGGTCTCCGGACGATTCAACGAGACCGAGGTGACCTTGCGGGACCGGCTCGGCACGGCGCTGAACGGTGATCACAGTTTCGATCGTTTCAATTTCGCGCTCGGGCTCACAGCGGGTCTTTCCGATCAGATATCGGTCTATGCGGGCTTCGATCAGTCGAGCCGCGCGCCGTCGCCGGTCGAGCTGACCTGTGCCGACGAGGATGACCCGTGCCGGCTGCCCAATGCGTTTCTGGCGGACCCGCCGCTCGAGCAGGTCGTGGCAGAGACCTACGAGTTCGGCGTCCGCGGCCTGGTTCGAACGACCGAGTGGCACGCCGGGTTCTTCCGGACGACGAGCCGCGACGACATTCTGTTCATCAGCGCCGGTGCGCTGACAGGGCAAGGCTACTTCGACAATGTCGGCCGCACGCGCCGCGAGGGCATCGAGCTCAATCTGGCAGGTGGTGAGGATGGCAGCTTTCGCTGGTTTGCGAATTACACGTTCCTCGACGCAACATTTCGTGAATACCTGACCTTTCCGAGCCCGCACAATCCGGCCGCCTTCGAAGGCGAGGTGTTCGTCAGGCCCGGCGATCGACTCCCGCTGATTCCTGAGCAGTTGCTGAAAGCCGGCTTCGAGCGTGACCTTGGCGACCGTGTTTCAATCGGTGCCGACGTCTATGCCAGCTCGGACTTCCATCTCCGAGGCGACGAGGGCAATAATTTCACGCAAACCGGACGTACCGCGACGCTGAATCTCAGGGCCTCGTTCGATGTCGCGGACGACGTCACCGTATTCCTGAAAGTGGACAATGCGCTCGATCGGGAATACGAGACTTTCGGTCAGTTTGGCGAACCGGACGAGGTGCTCGGCGACGAATTCGACGATCCGAGATTCCTCTCGCCGGCCGCTCCGCGGGCCGCCTGGATTGGCGTCAGGGTGAGACTCCCAGACTAGCGATCCGGCGCTCCCTCAGCGTCGGCTGCGCCGGAGGTGCCGGCAGACCTTTAGAATCCTCAAGAGTGCTGCGGCTCGCTCGAGGCGACTTGGCCGGCCTGATCGCCCCACCGTAAAATACGGATGGCCGGCTGCGGTTCAGACCCGGGCCGGCATCCAGGCGCGCTCTGATCGCGCGAGAATTCACTATGGGGGTTTTCCGTATGAGGAGTGTTATTCGGCGGCTTTCTGCAGGCGCTCTCGTCTCGACGCTTGCATTTGCAGCTTACGGGCAGCAGGCGGCACAGATTGACTTTGACAGCGTCGGTCGCGCCTGGCCGCTGGAGCACGACGCAGCGGATTTCGAGCGCGTGCGTCCTCGTGGCGGTTTCGGCCGCGGCGCCCCGCCACCACCCGTTGAATCGGGTCCGCCGGAAGGCGTCGAGCCGCTCGAGCGTGACCTGTTTACGAGCGACGATTTCTACGCAGATCGTGAACTGTGGAGCGACCAGCGTTACTTCCGCTGTCTCGATACGTTCTCGATCGAAAATGTCTGGGGCGGGAATCGAAACCTGTCCGTTGACGGTGATCCATCGACGGCGCCGTGGGGTAACTGCGACGCTGATTACCCGCGCGAATCGATCGTGAGCCCGTATCCGTTCGAGACGGCCGAGGCGCATTACAACGCATTGCTCGAGGAGACTCGTGGCCGCGGCGGCCCGACGGAGCACACCTACGCGACCGTGCCCGGTGAGTGGACCGGTGTCTACGCGCACCCGGGTCGGACCAATCAGTACTGGTACACGATGTTCTACAACCAGGTGCCGACGATCCTCTCCGTCCTGACCCCGCAGTATCAGGAGTACCTGGTGCAGGAGGCCTATCATCAGGGCAATACGAATGCCGCTCAGTGGCAGTCCCAGTACTGCTGGCCCGAGGGCTTCATGCGCCGCTGGCACCAGGCCGCGCTCTGGGAGAACTACATCATGGTGACGCCCGATGTTGTTCAGATACTGGGTGGCGTCGCGCGCAACTTCATAACCAATATTCATATTGGCCGTGAATTCAACA
>DATCZB010000234.1:0-3507 GCA_036526155.1 Gammaproteobacteria bacterium | reverse complement strand
CGATTTCAGCCGCGTTCAGGCTGCCGTTGCGAAATATCTCGTTATCGTCGCGATTCGAATGCAGCACGACGCCATCGCCGTCGTCGAACCACGTAATGAGCCCGGTCTGCTCCCAGCTTTCGTACCATGCTGGCAGTGTCTCCGTAGTCGCGCCGTTCAGGCTCTCGATCATGAAGAGCCGCGCGAAAGCCGCCGTCGCCGGCGCCGTCACATACAGGATCGCGATGAAGAACAGCGCCCACATCGCGCTCCAGCGCGCGGCCTGAACTGTCCTCACCGTGTAGAAGCGCACTATGACGTGCGGCAGGCCGGCAGTGCCGCACATCATCGCGAGCGCAACAAAAAAGACATTGACCTTGTCCCAGCTGCCCGTGAAAGGCTCCGTGTAGCTCGCGAAACCGAGGTCCTCGTGAATCTGGTTCAGGCGCTCGAGCAGATATACAGCCTGCTGCCCGTCGGCATATTCCGGCCGCAGCGTGCTGCCCAGGGCGAGCGAAGGCACGGGAATGCCCGTCAGCTTGATCGCAATCGCGATCGCGACGATCAGAAACGCCGTGATCAGCACCCAGTACTGCGCGACCTGCGTCCAGGTGATGCTCTTCATGCCACCGAGCGTCGCGTAAATGAACACGATCGCCATGCCGATGATGACACCGAGGTTGATGTCGACGCCGAGGAAGCGGCTGAACACGACGCCGACACCGCGCATCTGCCCCGACACGTAGACGAAACAGATGAAGAGCGCACACAGGACCGATACCACGCGTGCCGTATCCGAGTGGTAGCGTTCGCCGACGAAATCCGGGACGGTGTAATGACCGAACTTGCGCAGGTACGGCGCGAGCAGAAGCGCGAGCAGCACGTAGCCGCCGGTCCAGCCCATCAGATAGACACCACCCGCATAGCCCATGACCGAGATGAGCCCGGCCATCCCGATGAACGACGACGCGCTCATCCAGTCCGACGCCGTCGCCATGCCGTTCGCCATGGCCGGGACGCCGCGACCGGCGACATAGAAGCCGCGCGTGTCGCGGACGCGGGCGAGCCATGCAATCGCCAGGTAGAGCGCAAAGGTGAAGCCGACGAAGGTAAAGGTCCAGGCTTGCGTGCTCATGACTCACCCCGCTGCTCGATCGCCATGCGCTCTTCGTGGTGCTTTGCATCGAGCCGGTTCATCGCCAGGCAATAGACGAGGATGCAGAGAACGAAGACGACAATGCTGCCCTGCTGGGCAAACCAGAACCCGAGCGGGAATCCGGTGAACGGCAGGTTGAACTGATTCAGATAGTCGGCAAACAGGATGCTGCAACCGAAAGCGACGGACGCCCAGATCACGAGCAAGCCAGCCATGATCCTGAGGTTTGATCTCCAGTAGCGATCCAGCGCTTCATGCAGTTGTTGATCGAGCGTTGACTCTGGTGCTTCTTCATTCATCGGATGACTTACCCAAAACTAAACAATGAGATGCTCGTCGCCGTGATCTGCGGAAACACCATCAGCAGAATCGTGACTGCCAGGGTGATGAGAACGAACGGAAACGAGCCCGCGAAAATTGTCCCGAGACTGATCGACTGATCGTCGAGGCTCGATTTGATGACGTAGACACTCAGCCCGAGTGGCGGCGTCAGGAGACCGATCTCGATGCCGATGACAGTCACGACGCCAAACCAGATCAGGTCACCACCGAGCGCCGACACGACGGGCAGCGCGAGCGGCAACAGAATCAGCAGAATCGAAGTCGAGTCCAGCACCGTGCCGAGCAGCACGAGCAACATAAGATATATTAGCAGGAAGCCGAACATACCGAGACCCGAGCTGCCGAGAAAGGTCGCAATGTCCTGAGGCAGCTCGGTCAGCGTGAGCATCCGGCTGAACGTGCTCGCCGCGATAATGAGGAACAGGATCGTGACCGTGACCTGCCCGGACTCCCGGATCACTTCCCAGAGTCTCGGCCCGTCCAGACGGCGCTTGAGCAGCGCGAGCACCATCGCAGCGAGCGCGCCGGCCGCACCGGCCTCGTGCGGGGCGAACAGCCCGCCATAGATGCCGCCGAGCACGAGCACGATCAGAACGATGACCGGCACGAGCCCGAGCAATGTGCGCCCGGTGTCACCTTCCACGGAGCTGGTCTGCTGCACCTCGCCGACGAAACGCGGCGCGGCGATAGTCATGACGAGGACGCCGATCGCAAATGCAGCCGCGAGAATGATTCCCGGTATGACGGCCGCCTTGAACAGGTTGCCGATCGATACCTCGGCGATGACGCCATAAATGATCAGCAGGATGCTCGGCGGAATCAGCATGCCGAGCACCGACGACCCGGCGGTCAGGCCCACGGCAAACTTCGGCGTGTACCCCTCGCGGATCATCTCGGGCACGGCAATCTTGGAGAAAATCGCGGCCGAGGCGATCGAAATTCCGGTAATGGCGGCAAAGACCGCGTTGGCAGCGACCGTCGCAATTCCGAGGCCGCCGCGGATCCAGCCAAAGATCAGCTGTGCCGCCCGGAACGCATCGCGGCCTATATCCGAGACATTGACGAACAGCCCCATGAGCACGAACAGGGGCACGGAGGCGAAGACATACTCGGAGACCGTGCCCTCTGCCGCCAGCGCCATCGTTCGGGTCGCCACGCCGAGGTCCTGCCTGAGTATGGCGAGGCCGAGAAAGCCGGTCAGAAGCAGCGCGATCGCGATCGGCATGCCGAGCGCGATCAGCGCCAGCACCATGACGATCATCGCGGCGCCGACCAGTCGCGGCTCGGCGCCCGAGGTCCAGAGCAGCACCGAAACGATCAGTATCAACGCCGGGATAATCAGCGGCAGACCGCGCGAAGCGCTCGTGCCGGGAGCCGTAAAGCTGACCCAGGCGCGCCGGCCGCACTCGATTGCCGCGACCACGGAGCCGAGAAAGATCAGGAGCTTGATCGGCCAGACCTGGATCGCGAACAGGCCCTGAACGCCGGCGAACTCCCGAGTCCGGAAAGCCCGGACGAAATCAGGCCCGATGCCGATCGCGATCGCGAGGCAGATCGTAAGCGAAATGATGGCGATCAGCCCGGACCAGTCGCTCGCCAGCTTCGGGTCCGCCGACTCGATGCGGTTGAACAGGAACTCGGCACGGGTCAGCCGCTCGCCGTGCATTGCAAACGCAAGCTGCAGAAAGATGCTCGCAACGAGCGAGAGCGAGACCATCTCGGCCACGCCGCGTATCGGGCTGTCGAAGAATGTCCGCGCGACGATGTCCGCCGAGATTAAAAACATCAGAGCGAAGAACCAGACGACGCCCGCGCCGTTCATGAGGCCGATCAATCGTCCGAAATGCTGCATGGATGGTCTTTGCTAACGGGCTTCCTGGTCCCAGACACGAAGCGGCTCAGCGCCCCGGCGCCTGACGGCGTCCATCCAGATCTGCAAAACTTCTCCGGCCGGTACGCCGCGCGCTTCGGTCGCTTCGACCCAGCGCCCGGCCAGGTTCGGCAGCCCGTCTATCCAGCGCTGCCTCTCG
>DATCZB010000233.1:0-2747 GCA_036526155.1 Gammaproteobacteria bacterium | reverse complement strand
ATCAGCGCAAAGGTGACCGTCTCGCCATGGCGGAGCTCGATCGGGTCGGCGTCGGAGAAACGCACGCCATTCATCGACCACATGTAACGCATCATGTTGCCGGTCAGATGCAGCTCGATCTCACGGCCCGCTTGCGGCATCGAGCGCGCGGGCTCGAGTCGCCTGAGCGCACCATAGGTCAGCACGCGCCAGCTGCGATTGCGAAGCCCGACCCCGGGGTCGTCGTAGCGCGGCTGCGGGCTCTCGGCTCTCATGTCCACTGCTGCCTTCGGCCCCGGCAATTCGGTCGGCATGTCGCTCATCGACAGGTCGCCTTGCATCATTGCCGAGTGGTCGTGGCCCATAGCAGGGGCATCGTGGCCCATCGCAGCGTGATCCTGGCTCATCGCCATGCCCATGTCCGTCATGGTGAGCACGGGCGGCGCATCGAGTTGTGGCACTGCCGCTTCCAGACCGAGCGCCGGCGCCAGGGTGCCGCGTGCGAAACCGGAGCGGTCGATGGCCTGAGCAAAGATCGTATAGGCCGAATCCGCGCTCGGGCGGACGATGACGTCGTATGTCTCCGCGACACCGATTCTCAGCTCGTCAATTGTCACGGGCTCGACGTTCTGGCCGTCGGTAGCAACAACCGTCAGCTCGAGCCCGGGAATCCGCAAATCGAATATCGTCATCGCCGAACCGTTGATAATGCGCAGCCGGACCCGCTCGCCGCGCTCGAACAGCGCTGTCCAGTTCGCGCCCGGCGGCCGGCCGTTCATGAGATAGGTGTAGGTCGCGCCGGTGACATCGGAGATATCCCTTTCCGTCATCCGCATCTGATTCCACATCCGGCGCGCCGCGCGGTTGCCGGCAAAACCGTCGCGCTCGATGTCGTCGCGAATGTCGCGCAGCGTGCGCTGGTTGTAGTTGTAGTAATGGCCGTTTTTCTTGAGACGCGCGAAGAGCCGCATCGGGTCCTCGTCGGTCCAGTCGGACAGGAGCACGACATGCTCCCTGTCAGCGCCGACCGGGTCGGGACCCGCCGGGTCGACGATCAGCGCCCCGTACATTCCCAACTGCTCCTGAAAACCGGAATGACTGTGGTACCAGTAGGTGCCGCTCTGGTTGACGCGGAAGCCATACGTGAACGTCGCGCCGGGTGCAATGCCATCGAAGCTCAGGCCCGGCACGCCGTCCATCTGCCAGGGCAGCAGGATGCCGTGCCAGTGAATCGACGTCGTATCGGCCAGGCGATTCGTCACGCGGAGCGTGACCTCTTCGCCCTCGCGCCAGCGCAGCGTCGGCGCCGGCACGCTGCCGTTGATCGTCGTTGCCATGCGGTCGCGGCCGGTGAAATTCACAGCCCGCGGCTCGATCGAAAGATCGAAGCTCCGGCCTCGCATCTCGTCCGGCCCCTGGGCGGCTGCGCCTCGTGACCAGCCTCCGGTGAGCGCCAGCACGCCCGAACCGGCGGAACCCAGCACAAACTCGCGGCGACCGAGCATCGATCGCACGCGATAATCAAGGTCTTTCATTTCGCCTCCGTCGCAGATCGCTCATGCAAGTCGTGGCGATCAGCTGAAACACTATCGGCAGCGGCAGCTTCCTGCGTGCTGCGCTGAGCGGCGGCACGCGGCCGCCTGCCGTCAGGCCGGGATCGGAGGTCTCAGGGCCCTGCGCTGAGGCGGTTCGAGGTAGTGTGGCGGCGCGATCGCGCCTTGCGCGGGCAAGCTCCTCAAGGCGTCGCCGGTCTGGACGAGCAGACCGAAACTCTGGCTGCAGGCATCGCACTGGCAGGCGCCATCGGGAGACTCGTAACCATCGGCGCCGGCGTGATCGGGTGCCGTCGAACCATGATCGGCCATCATCCCGCTGCGTTCAGGCTTCATCCCGGTGTGACCGACCATGACATCGCCGTGTCGCTCGCCGTATTCGTATGCGCTCGAGTGGGCGCCGGCCATGCTGCCCGCATCGCCATGCTCGTTACAGTGGCAAAGGTTGCCGGCCAGCGGCTGGGTAGTCACGGCCAGTGCGAGAGCCGCGGACAGTACGGGACGAATCTTGATGAGGCGGCACATGAACAAATTATACCTGCCAGGACCGGCCCTGACCCGACGGCTTACGGCGTATCGAGCTCCTGCTGCCGGCGGCTCGCGCTCCGCGTCAGCCCGAGTGAGTAATACGAGTCAATCAGCGCATAGCAGATTGCGATCTCACGCGCCTCGGGATACCACATGGCCTGCGGCTGCCGGCACGCCCTGAATGCAATTCTGAACGGCGTTTCCAGCGTGAAACGCTCGCGCAGCAGCCGGACCGTATTCTGAAGCATCCCGCTCTCGTTGACCGCGGCCATGACACGCTGCGCCACCTGTGACGGCTCGCGCTCGAACACGAGCTCGATCTCAGCTCCCGGTGGATCGTCGCTCTGGCGGCCGAAGTTTTCCAGCATCCATTGCAGCGAACGATCTGCCCGCTCGAACTCCGCCGGACACCTTGCCGCCCGCGCCTCGGGCATGCCGACTCGCTCGGGAAGCTGGGCAAACTGGGCCTGATTGCTGCCGTAGATCAGGCAAATCATCTGGTAAAACCGCTGGATCGTCAGCGAATGAGAATCCCAGTACCGGATCTCGGTGCCGAGGTTGGCGGAGAAGTCCCAGGATGTGGCCAGACCATTGGCAGTCGCAAGCAGAAACTGAAGCGCGCGCTCGGCGCGCGTTGCATCGAACAGGTCCGCCCCGATCAGCGTCGCGGTGGCGATGTAGTCGGCC
>DATCZB010000232.1:0-2434 GCA_036526155.1 Gammaproteobacteria bacterium | reverse complement strand
AGCCTGAGCTGCTGCTGTGCGACGAGCCCACCGGGGCGCTCGACAGCAAGACCGGTATCCTCGTGCTCGAGGCCATCAACCAGGTCAACCGCGAACTCGGCACGACCACGGCCGTCATCACCCACAACACCGTTATCGGCTCGATGGCCGATCGTGTGCTGCACATCGCGGACGGCAGGGTCGCGAACATCGAGGAAAACACCAAGCGGGTTTCGGCAAAGGAGCTGGCCTGGTGATGCGTGCACTCGATCGCAAAGTGATGCGTGACCTCTGGCACCTGCGCGGCCAGGTGCTCGCCATCGGCATGGTCGTCGGGGCCGGCATCGCCGCGCTCATCATGTCGCTCTCGACCCTCGAGGCGCTCGACGAGACCACGGCGGCGTACTACGAGCGCTACCGCTTCGGCGACGCGTTCGCGTGGGTCAAGCGCGCGCCCGGCAGTGTCGAGCAGCGTATCGAAGCCTTGCCCGGTGTGCGCACGGTGCAGACGCGGGTGTTGCGTTACGCGACGCTCGATATCGAGGGCTTCGCCGAACCCGTGATGGGGCAGATGGTGTCCGTGCCGGCGGGGCGCCAGCCGGTGCTGAACCAGCTGGCCGTGCAGAGCGGGCGCCTGCCGGAGAAAGGCACCGTCGACGAGGTGGTGCTCAACGAGCCGTTCGCCGAAGCGCACGGCCTCCGCGTCGGGGATATGATCGTCGCCATCATCAACGGCAAGCGCCGCGAACTCCGCGTCGTCGGGACGGCGCTCTCGCCGGAGTTCGTCTACGCACTCGGCCCGGGTGCGCTGATGCCGGACGACAAACGCTTCGGCATCCTGTGGATGGAGCACGAGACGCTCGCGGCGGCGTACGACCTCAAGGGTGCTTTCAATAGTGTGTCGCTGGACCTCGAGCGCGGCGCCAGTGCCGCGCAGATCGTCCAGCAGCTCGACCGCCTGCTCGAGCGGTACGGCGGTGTCGGCGCGATAGAACGCGAGGACCAGCTCTCCAACTGGTTCGTCATGAACGAGATGGAGCAGCTGCGGACCATCTCGATGATCCTGCCGACGATCTTCCTGGTGGTGTCGGCGTTCCTGACCAACATGGTCATGGGCCGGCTGGTCGCGACCGAGCGCGGCCAGATCGGGCTCATGAAAGCCTTCGGCTATTCGCGCACGGAAGTCGGCATGCACTATGCGAAGTTCGTCGTCGGCATCGTGCTGGTCGGCAGCCTGATCGGCGTCGCCGCCGGCACCTGGCTCGGCCGCATCAATACCGAGATGTATACCGATTTGTTTCGTTTTCCGATGCTGCTTTACCGCCCGAGTACGTCCGCCATGGCGATCGCCATTGGCGTGAGCCTCGTGGCCGCGCTCGCGGGCGCGACGGGTGCCGTGAGACGTGCGGCAAGCCTGCCGCCGGCACAGGCCATGAATCCGCCGGCGCCCGCCGTGTTTCGCCGTATGCGGCTGTGGGACACGCGCGCGGCACGCTGGCTGGACCAGGGCTCGCGCATCATTGTGCGCAACATCCTGCGCTCGCCGACGCGCTCGTTGCTGACGATGGTCGGGGTTTCCGCGTCCGTCGGCCTGCTGGTGCTGGCCATCCAGTGGAACGACTCGCTGGACTACCTCGGCTACAGCTACTTCTTCCGCGCCCAGCACCAGGATGCGACGATCGGCCTCGCCGAACCGCAGTCCGAGACCATCGTGCGTGACTTCGAGCACCTGCCCGGCGTGCTGGCCGTGGAGCCGATGCGCATCGTCGGCGCGGACCTGTCCGTCGGTCCCGTCAGGCACCGGGGCTCGATCACGGGGCTGAAACGCGACGCCTGGCTGCAGCCGATCTTCGACGATGCGTCCGGGCAGGTGGTGCCGGCGCCGCCCGACGGCCTGGTGCTCGGCACGGTACTGGCGGAGAAGCTCGGTGTCTCGGTCGGGGACGAGGTGTGGGTCGAGGTGCTCGAGGGACGCCGGCCAGAGTTCTCATTGCCGGTGGTCGGCCTGATCGAGACCTACATCGCCCTGCCTGCCTTCATGAACATCGACGCGCTGAATCGCGTGCTGAAAGAGCGCCCGAGCACGGAGTATCTGAATATCCTCGTCGACGGCAACGAGCAGGCCGCCTTTTACGCGAAGCTCAAGGGGCTGCCGATGGTATCGGCCGTCATGCTGCGGCGTGCCGCGATCGACTCCTTCTATAACACGCTCGTCGAGAACATCATGGTGTTCATCACCCTGTTCTCCGGCCTCGCCTGTGCGCTCGGCTTCGGCGTCGCGTACAACAGCGCGCGCATCGCGCTCTCCGAGCGCGGCCGTGAACTCGCGACGCTTCGCGTACTCGGGTTCAGCCGCGGTGAGATCTCCTACATACTGCTCGCCGAGGTCGGACTGCTGATCGCCATCGCACTGCCTTTCGGCTGCCTGCTCGGGCGCGCCCTATCGGAGCTCATG
>DATCZB010000231.1:0-8744 GCA_036526155.1 Gammaproteobacteria bacterium | reverse complement strand
CCTGGCGAACGCAAATTATTTCTAACGCTCCCGTTCGGGTCGATGCCAAACTGCTCGATCGGAGTAATGACATTGAAAGCACTGGCGAAATCTCTTCTTGCCTGGCGCACCATATTGGCACTCGTGGTCATTGCCTTGATCGCTTTGCCGATCGTCGTCGCGGTCGGAATCAGTGCGCCCGATCCCTGGGTCGCCGAGATGCAGGTGCCGGATGTTGCATCGTCTACCGAGGCACGGGCGCTGGCATCGCGCGTAAAGGACCAGGTCCTGTCGGCGTCCGAGCTCGAGGAGTTATTGGCGACTGAGGGCGAGATCAACGGGCTGCTGGAACTCGCAAACCGCGCGTTCCCGCGCCTGGCCGGAGTGGCACAGATCACGTCGTCGGGGCTGGAGGTCACCGTTTCGCTGCACGTGCCGGAGAATCCCCTTGGCGGCTACCTCAACTTTCGAGCCGGGGTTGTGCCGTCTGCTCACGGCCTTGAATTCTCTCATTCGTCGTTGGGCAAGCTGTCTTTCTCTGGCGGCGTGACGAAGCGCCTGTTCCGATTCCTGCTCGACCTGGCGCTTTCCGACGACCAGGGGTCGATGTTTATAGACGATATCGAATCGGTCGCGATTCGCGACCAGGCGGTGGCTGTCAGGTTTCGCCCGATCGAGAACATGGATCGAAGGCTCAGCGGCCTCAGGGACCGGTTCGCGGCAGTGCGCGAAGAGCTCGGAGTGCTGGGCGATCCGGCGCTGGTTGGCCTTTACCATCGGCAGTTATGCGAATTCGATGCGCTGAACGCAGCCGGGCGTCCCGTCTCCCTCGCAGCGTATCTGGCGACCGCTTTCGAGCTGGCCGCAGACCGGGTCACTATCGGCAACGACGTCATCGCGGAGAACCGCGCTGCCATCCTGGCGCTCGGTATGGCCCTGGGCGACGGCCGCATCGAGGTTCTGATCGGCTCGGTCAGCCCGGAAGATCGGGCAGGCTGTCGGAATAATCACTCCTACGTGCGTCTGGGTGCTCGCGAGGATCTGCGATTGCATTTCATTATTTCCGCGGTCTTGCAGGCGATTGCAGATGGGAGCGTGAGCAGCGCCGTGGGCGAGTTCAAGGAGCTCCTGGACGCAGATCTTGGCGGCAGCGGTTTCAGCTTCGTGGATCTGGCGGCCGATATGGCCGGCGTCAGGCTCGCGGAAAGTCTGCTCGGCGACCCGTCGTCGGCACGCCGCGTGCAAGCCATGCTGGCCGAAACGCGTGAGGAGCAACTGTTCTTTCCGTCCATTTCGGACTTACGCGAGAACTTGCCGCAGGCAGAGTTCGAGTTGCGGTACGGCGGTCTGGAGGATGCCCGCTATCAGGCAGTGGTTGCGGAAATCGCGCGCCGGATCGACTCCCTGCCCTTGTTTGGAGAATGATCGGCATTCGCTGATCGGCCCAGGGGGGCGGGCCCTCGCCGGCATCCGGGCCCTGTTCGGCATGTCGCAATGGATTACAATACGGGCCCGGCATCGATGGTGGGCGTAGCTCAGTTGGTAGAGCCCCGGGTTGTGATCCCGGTCGTCGTGGGTTCGAGTCCCATCGTCCACCCCACTTCAAGCGTGGGCCGTTAGCTCAATTAGGCAGAGCAGCAGACTCTTAATCTGTTGGTTGTAGGTTCGATTCCTACACGGCCCACCAATTCAACGCCAAAAGCCCATCACCAGTAACCGATCATCCATTCGACCGCGGCAACGGAATCGGTTTCGGTGGCTCCGGTCAGCTGATCGCGCTGCTCTGCATAGCTCAGCCGCACGCGCAGCCGCCCGAGCGGCAGATCGCGAACGTGGCTGACGTCGATGCCGTAGCGGCTGGCGGGCGTCGTCGACAGGCTGTGGAGTTGACCACCGGCGACTGGTCCCTGGTTGACGCGGACCGAGTAGGCGCCGAACTCGAAGCTCCGGTTGTCCGGGCCGGTGAAGACCGAGATGACGGAGAGCGACTCGCTGTCCGTGTCGGTCGTGTAACCCAGCGGCCGCCCTTCGTAGCGGTAACCGGTCCGAAAGGTGCTGTGCTGGTAGCTGCAGTTGAACTTGTTGCCGCCGAACCCGCCGCCCCCTTCCTGGCAGGTCGTGTCGGCCATCTCGATAAATGTCCGGTGGCGCCAGCCGGAGGAACGGAACCGCCCGGTGTGCTCGGCACCGATCATGCGCATGAAGCTGCCGATCTGGGGCCCGCCCTGGCGCGAGTCCTCGCCGATCCATTGCAGGTACACCGCATACGGCATGTCGGTGAAATTCCAGCGCAGGTCTAAGCCGGCGAGCTGGTTGCCCGGCTCGTTCTCTCGGGTCACGTCACCGCGGCCGACGTTGTCGCGGCCAGCCAGCATTCTGAAGAACTCGCTGGCCCCGCACGGGCGGCCGTCGCCGCAAAGCTGGGCGGCACGCGAGAACGCGAACTCGAGCTGACGTAGGGGTCGCGCCGTGAAGCGGATGCCGAACAGCAAGGCGTCGTTGACGACGCGCTCGTCGTCGAGCTGGCCGAGGAAACTCGTGACGCTCCAGGGTCCGATCCAGCGCAGCCACGGTCGCTCGAAGCCGTCGACGCTGAGGCGCTGCACGCCGATCTGAGGCAGCGGCTGCGCATTGGTCGACAGGATCAGGCTGCTCTGCATGCCGGGCCCCCACCAGCGCTCGGGCATGCCGGCGATAAAGCTCCAGTTCTGCAAAGCGAACCCGATGTACGAGCCGTCGGCGCGCCACTCGTCGGGCGAATCCCAGGCCCGGATCACATTCAGATTGAAGCTCAGGCGATCGCCGGTGTAGCTGATGCCGGCCTCGAGCTCGCCTTCCGCTCTTGGGGTGCTCGAGAACGAGCGGATGGCAATCGGCTCACTGGCGAAGCCGATCCGCACATGCGGCAGAAACCGTTTCGTCTGTTCCGCAAAGTTGAGCTCGGTCGTGACGCGATCGAGCGCGGCGCGGGTCTCGGTACTGAGGTTGTCGAGATCGGCGCTCTCCAGATCCGCGACCAGCGATTGCCAGCTCAGCGGCCAGGCGGTGATCGGCCCCTGGATGACATTCTCGTCGGCGAGTTGTTGCAAATCGACGCGAAGCTCGGCTCGTCCTGGCGCGATGAAAGGTTCGGATTGCACAGCCGGGGCAAGGAGTGTCAGGGCAACGAGCAGCGTCGGAGCGGTCGCTCGGTGGCGTTGCGGCTGGACGCGGGTAAAAAGGGTCACGCGAAGCAGGCTCCGGCTGGTCGAACGGCGCCGAGCATAGCCCAGCCGATCCAGCGGGGCCATCCAGTCGCCGAAACGTTGCGCGAGTCCACGGCCGAAGCTTCGGTGTGGTTAAGGCCCAATTTGTTGCTCGCTCTTGCCCGAAACATCTCATATTATGAAAAAAAGTGACCGGGACCGATCGAACTGCCAGATTCGATGCGGTTGGAAACAGCAAACCCCTCCGGTCGATAAAGGCAAACCCGCTGCAAGGCGGGGACGCAAAGCCACCGGTCGGAGAGGGATCTTCGACAGCGGGGCTGCCGACGGGACCCGAGAGTCCGAAATGGCGCTGACAAATTACGTCTTTCGAGTCGCAATGGCTGCATCCTTTGCCGCCGGCATGACCGCCTGTGGCGGCGGGGGTGCTGGTCCGACTCCGGCGGGCAGCCTGGCCCAGACCGGGGCAGCCGATACGCAGGCGTCACCGAACAGTGCGCCCGTGATCAGCGGCATCCCGACGTTCAAGGTCGTCAAAGGCGAGACTTACAGTTTCGTGCCCGATGCGAGCGATGTCGACGCGGATGTGCTGACGTTCAGCATTACGTCCCCGCCAGGCTGGGCAACGTTCAGCACGGCAACCGGTGAGCTCTCAGGTTCGCCATCGGGACAAGACGTCGGCATGTACGAGAACATCACGATCACAGTGTCGGACGGGGAGGACTCGGCCTCGCTCGGCCCGTTCGCAATCCAGGTGCTGCAGGTTGGCCCGCGGTCTGCGGAGCTGGGCTGGATCCCGCCAACGGAAAACAGCGACGGCTCGCCGCTGACGGATCTGTCGGGCTACGTCGTCTACTGGGGCACGACGAAAGGCAACCATTCAAGTTCCGTGACGCTCGAAAATCCAGGCTTGACGACTTACGTTGTCGAAAACCTCGCTCCGGGGCAAACGTATTACTTCGTCGTGACTGCCTATAACGAAGCCGGGCTCGAGTCCGACGACTCGAACGAGGCCAGCAAGACCATTGCCGCTGACGAATAGACGACGCCGCGCGGGTGGCGGCAGGAAAGAGCGATTCGCCGTTCGGCGACAGTTAACAAAGAACGACCATACACTCCCAGGCTCGCGTGTCGCTTCGATGCGTGTACAGGATTCGCGAGCTTAAGTTAAGCGCCGGGGAACGCGGCTTGGAGTCGATGTCGGCAAATGCCGACATATGCGTGCCCGCAGCTAAGCCAATCAAATGTTCATGCGCTGCTTGCTGTCGGCATCTGCCTACAGCTGAGCGGTCAGTTCTGCGTCGCGCTAGCGCGCAATCCCCGTTCCCAAGCCGTTTCTTCTCCTTGGCACACATATTGAATGAAGACGCCGAGAGACCGGCATCCGTTCTGACGGCTAATGCGATCCGGTCGATAAGGGCAAACCCGTCGTAAGGCGGGGACGCAAAGCCACCGGTCGAAGGTCTTCCTTCGACAGCGGAGCTACCGACGGGAATTGAGGGTCTGAATGGAGCTGGGAGAGAGGTTTGCGCGCGCGCTGGCGATCGCAACGCTGGTCGTGGGCGTTGCGGCTTGCGGTGACGAGTCGACGGAAGAGGCTGCAACGACGGCAGCCATCGATACGGCCGTTACCGACACGGCAGTCACCGAGGGCCCGAATCAGGCACCCGTCATCTCCGGCACGCCGGGGTCGACGGCCATCGAGGGCCAGCTCTACGAATTCACGCCGCGGGCATCCGATCCGGACGGCGACGCGCTGACCTTCAGCGTCGAGGGCAAGCCCGACTGGCTCGCGTTCGATACCCGCAATGGCCGGCTTTCGGGTGTGCCGAGCGGCGCCGACATCGGCCTGCACGAGGCCATCGTCGTATCCGTCTCGGATGGCGCACTGACCGCGGAGCTTGCGCCTGCGATGATCGAAGTCATCCCGGCATCGGCTTCGGATAACGCCGCACCGGAAATCTCCGGCACGCCGCCGGAGAGCGTGCTCGTCGGTGACTTCTACGACTTCATTCCGTTCGCGTCCGATCCCGACGGCGATTCACTGAGCTTCGAGATCCAGAACCTGCCGGCCTGGGCCGATTTCTATCCGCCAACCGGGCGGCTCAGCGGGACGCCGGCCGAAGCCGATGTCGGCACGTACGGCAACATCATCATCAGCGTCGACGACGGCATCGCGACGCGCTCGCTCGATCCCTTCATCATCGTGGTCAACCCGCGCCCCGATGCGAATCGTGCGCCGACGATTTCGGGGCAACCGGCCTCGAGCGTGATCGTCGGTGCAGCCTATGCCTTTATTCCGACGGCGACGGACGCCGATGGCGACGTGCTGAGCTTCCGTGCCGTCAACCTGCCTGACTGGGCGGCGTTCAATCCGACGACGGGTGCCATGGGCGGCGTGCCCGGAACCGTCGACGTCGGCCTCTATGAAGGCATCAGCATCGTCGTCAGTGACGGTCAGGCGTCGGCCGCCCTTGCAAGCTTCAGCATCGAGGTCGTGCGGCCGAACGCGCCACCGACGATTGGCGGCACGCCCGCGGGCAGCGTGACGGTCGGCGACGTGTACAGCTTCGTGCCGGTCGTCAGTGACTCCGACGGCGACGTCCTGTCGTTCAGCGCGGTCGGCTTGCCCGCCTGGGCCAGCCTGAATAACGCGAGCGGCGCGCTGACCGGCGTGCCGGGCGATGGTGACGTCGGCGTCTACAGCGACATCTCGATCATCGTGACCGATGGTGAGGCTGAGGCGGTGCTCGGCCCGTTCGCGATCGAGGTCGTTACACGGAACACGGTGCCCGTCATCTCGGGCACGCCGCCGGGTAGCATCCTGGCGGGTCAGCTCTACGATTTCGTTCCGGTCGCGTCGGATGCGGACGGCGATGCGCTGAGCTTCTCGATTCAGAATGCGCCGGGCTGGACCAGTTTCGATCCGCTGACCGGTCGCCTGACGGGAACGCCGACCGATGCCGCCGTTGGCACCTACGGCAACATCGTGATCAGCGTCAGCGACGGCACCGTCACGAGCTCGCTCGATCCGTTCGTGATCGTCGTCAACCCGCAGCCGGTCACGAACTCGGCGCCGATAATTTCGGGGCTGCCGCCAGCGAGCGTGCTGGCCGGGGCAACGTATTCGTTCACGCCGACGGCATCGGACCCTGACGGCGACACCTTGAGCTTCAGCATCGTCAATCAGCCGAGCTGGGCACAGTTCGACGCGACGACCGGAACGTTGAGCGGCGTGCCGGCGCAGGAAGACGATGGCGTCTACACGGGCATCAGCATCGTCGTCAGCGACGGCGAGGCGTCGACTGCGCTGCCGAGCTTCCAGATAGAGGTGATCGGCACGAACTCGCCGCCGACGATCGGCGGCACGCCGCCGGCCACGGTCGTCGCCGGGGACGTTTACAGCTTCCTGCCGACCGCGATCGACGCCGATGGCGACCGATTGACGTTCACGATCAATGGGGGGCCAACCTGGGCCAGATTCAAGAAACCGACAGGCGCCCTGAACGGCGTACCCGACGGCGGTGACGTCGGCGTCTACAGCAATATCTCGATCACCGTATCTGATGGCGAGGACTCCGCGACGCTCGGCCCGTTTTCGATCGAGGTGCTCGAGCTCAATGTGGCGCCGGAGATTTCCGGTGCGCCGGCCGGCAGTGTCACGGTCGGCGAGACGTACAGTTTTGCGCCCGTCGCATCGGACGCGAATGGCGATGCGCTGAGCTTCTCGATTCAGAACCAGCCCGGCTGGGCGAGCTTCAGCACGGCGACGGGCCAGCTCTCGGGCGCACCCGTCGAGGGCGATGTCGGCACTTACGGCGGCATCGTCATCAGTGTCAACGACGGAGCGGTCACGACGTCCCTCGATCCGTTCGCCATCGTCGTCAATCCGGAGCCCGTGACCAACACGGCCCCGACGATTTCGGGTGCGCCGGCGACGAGCGTCCTGGCCGGCGCGGCATACAGCTTCACGCCGACGGCTGCGGATGCCGATGGCGATGCCCTGACCTTCAGTATCTTCAACCAGCCCGGATGGGCCTCGTTCGACACAGGCTCGGGCGCGCTGAGCGGTACGCCGGACGTGGCCGACGACGGCGTCTATGCCGGCATCAGCATCGTCGTCAGCGATGGCGAGGCATCCACTGGGCTGCCGAGCTTCAGCATCGCAGTCGTTGCGCCGAATACTGCGCCGACGATCAGCGGCACGCCGGCGAGCGCCGTCAGCGTCGACGACGTCTACAGCTTCGTGCCGGCCGCGACCGATGCCGATGGCGACGTGCTTTTGTTCAGCATCGTCGGTCTGCCTGCCTGGGCCAGCTTCAATACCGCGACAGGCGCGCTGAATGGCGTGCCGGCCGAGGGCGATGTCGGCGTGTATGCCGGCATTGCGATCACCGTTTCCGATGGTGAGGACTCCGCGACGCTCGGCCCGTTCGCGATCGAGGTGCTCGAGCTCAATTTGGCGCCCGAGATTTCCGGCGTGCCGGCCGGCAGCGTCACGGTCGGTGAGAGCTATAGCTTCACGCCGGTGGCATCGGATCCCAACGGCGATACGCTGAGCTTCTCCATCATCAACCAGCCGGCCTGGTCCAGCTTCAATGCGCTGACGGGCCAGCTCTCGGGTGCGCCCGCAGACGAGGATGCCGGCACGTACGGCAATATCGTCATCAACGTCAGCGATGGCGCCGAGACAAGTTCGCTTGCTCCGTTCGTTATCGTCGTCAATCCCGCGCCCGTGCCCAACACCGCGCCGACTATCTCGGGAACACCGGCGACGAGCGTCCTGGCCGAAGCAAGCTATTCGTTTACGCCGACGGCATCCGACGTCGACGACGACCCCTTGAGCTTCAGCGTCGTCAGCCAGCCGGCGTGGGCAGCCTTCGATCCCGCTACGGGGACCCTGAGCGGAACGCCGGGCGTTGCGGATGCCGGCGTCTATTCGGGTATCAGTATCGTCGTCAGCGACGGCGAGGCGTCGACCGCGCTGCCGAGCTTCCGTATCGAGGTGATCGGGCCGAACAATCCGCCGACGATCGGCGGGTCACCGGCAGCGTCGGTCCTCGTCGGCGAGCTCTACAGCTTCGTGCCGGCGGCGAGCGATGCCGATGGCGATGCGCTCTCGTTCAGTATTGCCGGCCTGCCGGCATGGGCCGGCTTCAACTCGGCGACCGGCGCGCTGACCGGTGTGCCGGCCCCGGTCCACGGCGGCGTCTCCTACAACAACATTTCGATCACGGTCTCGGATGGCGAGGACACGGCCACGCTCGGGCCGTTTTCGATCGAGGTCCTCGCGCCGAACCAGGCGCCGACGATTGGTGGCACGCCGGCGAGCAGTGTGGTCGTGGGCCAGGCTTACAGCTTCACGCCGGTGGCATCGGATCCCAACGGCGACACGCTGAGCTTCTCCATCACCAACCAGCCGGCCTGGACCAGCTTCAACACGCTGACGGGTCAGCTCTCGGGAGCACCCGCAGACGAGGATGCCGGCACGTACGGCAATATCGTCATCAACGTCAGCGATGGCGCCGAGACAAGTTCGCTTGCTCCGTTCGTTATCGT
>DATCZB010000230.1:0-8308 GCA_036526155.1 Gammaproteobacteria bacterium | reverse complement strand
CGACGTGCGACTGACGAGTGACTCCCTGACCGCAGAGCTGATCCGCGGGCTGACCGATTCCGGGGTCAACGTGGTGGATATCGGCGTCGCTGGCACCGAAATGGTCTATTTCGCGACCTTCAACTACGGCCTCGACGGCGGAATCATGGTGACGGCAAGCCACAACCCGCCGAATTACAACGGCATGAAGATGGTGCGCGAAGAGTCGCGGCCGATCAGCGAGGCGACAGGGCTCAAGGACATCCGCAGGCTCGCCGAGTCGGGCGAGTTCACGGCGGCGCAAGGCACCGGGACCGTCGAGTCGCGCGACATCATGGACGACTATATCGCCCACCTTCTCACCTATGTCGACACGCAGCGAATCAAGCCGCTGAAGATCGTCGTCAATGCAGGCAACGGTTGTGCCGGCCCGATCCTCGATCGGCTCGAGCCACATCTGCCGGTCGAGTTCGTCAAGCTGCATCACGAGCCTGACGGTAATTTCCCGAACGGTGTGCCGAACCCGATGATCGAGGAAAAACGTGCCGACACGATCGACCTGATCAAGTCGTCAGGCGCCGACCTCGGCCTCGCCTGGGACGGCGACTTCGATCGTTGCTTTTTCTTCGATGAGCTCGGCCGGTTCATCGAGGGCTATTACATCGTGGGCTTGCTGGCCCAGTCATTCCTCGAGAAAAATCCCGGCAGCTCGATCGTCCACGATCCCCGGCTGACCTGGAACACGCTCGACGTGGTCGCCGCCGCGGGCGGCAAGACGGTCGAGAGCAAGTCGGGTCATGCCTTCATCAAGCAGACGATGCGCGAGGTCGACGCCATCTACGGCGGCGAGATGAGCGCCCATCATTACTTCCGGGATTTCGCTTATGCCGACAGCGGCATGATCCCGTGGCTGTTGCTCGCCGAGCTCGTCTCGACGCACGGCGCATCGCTGTCGAACCTCGTCAGCGACCGGGTCGCGCGTTTTCCCGCCAGCGGCGAGATCAATCGCAAAGTCGATGATGCGGCCGCCGTTCAAAGCGAGATCGAGGCGGCCTACAGGGACGCGGCAATCACGACGAGCCATGTCGACGGCATCGGCATGGAGTTCGACGACTGGCGCTTCAATCTGCGCGCGTCGAACACCGAGCCGCTGCTGCGGCTCAACGTCGAGAGTCGCGGGGACCTCGGCCTGATGCAGGACAAGACGCGCGAGCTGCTCGACCGAATCGGCGGCGTCCCGGGTTGAGCTCCGGATCACTCGAAGAATTCGCGAACAAGAAGCTCCGTTCCCTGGAGCGACGCAATCTGAGGCGCACGCTCACCACGAGCAATCGACTCACGGGCAGTCGCATCGAAAACGACGACCGCACGCTGGTCTCTTTTTCCTGCAATGACTACCTCGGCCTCGCCAACGACCCGCGGACGACTGCCGCCAGCGTCGCCGCGACGAAACGGTTCGGCGCAGGCGCCGGCGCGTCGCGGCTGATAACCGGATCGCACGTGCTGTACGAGGATCTGGAACGAGGCCTTGCGGCGCTCAAGGGCACCGACGATGCGGTCGTCTTCGGCAGCGGCTATCTGGCCAATCTCGGCATCATACCGGTTCTCACCGGGCGGCCCGATCTGATTCTTTACGATGAGCTTTCGCATTCATGCATGCTGGCCGGGGCGCGGCTCAGCGGCGCGACGACGGCCGCCTTCGGACATAACGACACAGAAGATCTGGCGCGCGCGCTTCGCGCGCGGCGCTCGGACCACCGGCATTGCCTGATCCTGACCGAGGGCGTCTTCAGCATGGAGGGTGACCTCGCGCCGCTGCCCGAGCTGGCTGCGCTCGCGGAGCGCTGGGATGCCTGGCTCATGACCGACGATGCCCACGGCCTCGGCGTCGTCGGCGCCGGGCGCGGCTCGGCATTTGCCCACGACGTCGAGGTCGACGTGCCGCTGCAGATGGGCACGCTGTCCAAGGCCGTCGGCAGTTATGGCGGCTATCTCTGCGCCAGCGAATCCGTCTGCGAGCTGGTCAGAAACCGGGCCAGGAGCTTCGTCTTCTCGACCGGCCTGCCTCCGGGTGCGGTGGCTGCCGCCACCGAGGCGTTGCGCGTCATACGCGACGATGCCGGCAGGGTCGCCCGGCCACTCGAGCTGGCCCGCAGGTTTACCGGGACACTCGGCTTGCCGCGGGCCGAGTCGGCGATCGTTCCGCTCGTTATCGGCTCGAATCGGGAGGTGCTCGAGGCCAGCGCCGCGCTCGGCGAAGCCGGCTTCCTGGTGGCGGCGATTCGACCGCCGACCGTACCTGACGGAACGGCAAGGCTCCGCTTTACTTTCAGCGCGACGCACTCGGACCAGGACGTCGCGGCCCTGGTCGCGGCGGTTCAGGGCCTGGGGATCGAGCCACCTGCGGCAGCAGACGCATGACGACTCTGTTCGTCACGAGCTCCGGAACCGACGTCGGCAAGACCCATGTCTGCTGCCGCCTGATCGAAAGTCTGCGCTCACGTGTCGGGCTGCGCTGCATCAAGCCCGTGGTATCGGGTTTCGACGCCGAACAGGTCGATTCGAGCGACACGGCGCGCCTGATCCGGGCTCAGGCGCTCCCCTTAGCGCCCGGGACCATCGACGCGACGAGCCCGTGGCGATTTCGCGCCGCGGTTTCGGCCGATATGGCAGCAGCGCGCGAGAACCGAACGATACCTTTCGGCGAGCTGCTTGCTTTCTGTCGCGCGGAATCGGGCGCAGACCTGACCCTGATCGAGGGCATCGGCGGCGTCATGGCGCCGATCGACGAAAACAACACAGTGCTCGACTGGATTGCGGCGCTCGAGACGAAAACGCTGCTCGTCGTCGGCAGTTATCTCGGCAGCCTGAGTCATTCGCTGACGGCGGTCGACGTCCTGACTCACCGTGGACGCAGGCCGATTGCAATCGTCGTCTCGCAATCGGAGGCCGAGCCCGTTCCTACCGAAGCAACCGCCGCCTGTCTGGCGCGCCATTGTGACGAGATCCCGGTAACGATTCTGTGGCGGGACGACGAGCAGCGGACGGATGAGAGCATCGGCGTTATCGAACGCGCGTTGACGTCGAGCGAAAAAGGCCGCCGGCTGCCTGGGTAGAGGAAAGGGGGATGGGTCGGCAACCGGCGGCACTCAGGAGACGTCGCTTACTTGCTGGCGACGCGGTTATCGCGGGGCAGTGGATAGATGATGCTGAGATCGACGCGGCGCTCGAGCGCCATCGCATCCAGATCGTCGTCGGCCGCCCGTGACAGCCGCTCACCGGCGGCACGCGTGGTGATCTTGTCACTGGCAAGACCCGACCGGATCAGCGCCTCGCGAACGGCAGCGGCGCGCTCGGCTGAAAGCTGCTCGTTGTACGTATCGTCACCGCGCGGGTCGGCATGCCCCTCGATCACAACCGAAAAATCCTCGAAGTCGCTGAGGATCTCGCCGAGACGCTCGACCCGCCGGGCAACCGACGCCGGCAGCGCGGCCTCGCCGGTATGAAAATAGACCTCGACGTCGAACGCCTCGCGCAGGGCATCGCGAAATGCGTTCTCCTGCCGGGTCATCACGAGCTTGAGCTCCTCGAGCTCGCCTTCGCTGCCCGCGACGACTTCCTCGAGTGAGCTGGCCAGCGCCTCGGCCCGCTCGTAGCGGGCCTCGGCCTCAGCAAACCGTTCCTCGGCCTCGGTCCGCGCCGAGCGCTCGCCGTGAAACTTGTTGCCGAGCCAGCCGCCCATCGCCGCGCCGACGACGAAACCGATCGGCCCGCCTGCAATCGCCCCGACGACGCTGCCAGCGCCTACGCCAATACCTTCCTCGCGATTTCGCTCGTCCTTCGGCGCGGCCTGAACACTGCCGGCAACCAGCGCCGAGACGGCGAGTGCAATGATCTTTGTCTTCATGTTCTGCTCCTTCAATGGCGGTCTGATCCGCAACTGAATTGGAGCAGCCAAGCCGGGCAATACCGTGCCGAATTCGGCCGGAGCGGCGATCAAATATGGCGAATTATGGCGACGCGGCTTGGCTGGGCAGGTTACAGGCTAGCCGTCGCGGCGCGACGGCAGCGCAACGAACGTACCGCCGTTGCGCTGGCAGAGAATGCGCATCAGGGTCGCGTAGTCTCCGCCCGTGCCCATCGCGCCGGTCACATCCCAGTAAACCGGAAACGCGACCGCATGACTGCGCACGCGCCGTTCGCCGTCGTTCCTGGCCCGGTTGCGCGCATCGACCTCGCGGACGACGGCGTTGATCGAGCCGGCTCCGGTCGAGAAGTCGTCGCTGTAGACGTAGAGGGAAATTTTCTTTTCCGGGTCGAAGTACAGGCTGATGGCTTCGATGATGCCGCGGCGAGGGCTCGAGTTGGAGAACGCGTCCCAGCTCCGGAGCGTCTCGAGAATGAGCTCCCGGTTGGCCGGCGAGTCGGTGATCCACTCCCGACGCGTGCTCAGGAACATGTGGTTGCCCTCGTCGTTGAGGACCTGGATTCCCTTGACCGTCGGATAAATCGCGAGCGTCTCCCGAATCTGCTGCTGCACGCGATCCCACTCATAGCGCTTCATGCTGCCCGAGGTATCGATGATGAAGATGATGTACTCGCTGTCGACCGGAATCCCGCCGATCTTGTAATCCTCTGGCCGGGGCCGATTCTCACCGAGCAGACGCTCCATCTCATCGGTCAGGGACTGCTTGGCCGTCGCGAGCTGCCCCGCCAGCTGCTCCGATATCTCGGCCTCGGTCTGCTCATTCTGGAACGCGGCGCGAATTCGCGTCAGCTCGTCCTCGAGCGCCACGATTCGGGTTTCGTCGCGCTGTATGTCGTCCTCGGTGGACTGACGCTCGCGCCGAATTCGGTCGACCTCACCGAGAATCTCGAAGATCTCCTGCTCGTAGCGGACGATCAGTCCATCGAGCTCGTTGTCGCTTTCCTCGAGCCGGATTGGCTCGAAAATCTTGGCAATGACGAGCAACAGGATGATCGCGCCGAAACCACAGGTCACGGCATCGAGAAACGAAAGGCTCAGGGACGAGACTTCACGACGCGACTTCTTCCTCACGGCCAGTCCTCCGACGGGGCCATCATCGAGCCCCCCGTCCATAGCGCCAGCGCCCAGTAGGCCTGAGCCGACATCGGATCGCCCTCGAGCGCGTAGAGCAGCACGTTGATCGGTACCGTGCGCGGCACCTCGCGAAACGCCCGCTCGAAATGATTCAGCCGCTCCCGGCCCGTGACACCGGCTCGCGTGGGGTAGATCGCGCCCATGGTCGGCAGGCCGTCCACGAGCAGATAGACATTGTCGGGCCGCGGAATCATCGAGCTCATGGCCTCGAACGCGACATGCAGGCTGGTCGCGCCGTCAGGGATGATCTGCCGCAGATTGCCGATGGCCAGATCCAGCGTTTCTTCGTCTGCGGTCAGCCACTCGCCGTCCGTGCCTTCGATCACCGACCATGCCTCGCTGTTGAACGCGACCACCTGGAACTCGATGCCGGGCTCGATCTGGGCCAGGAGCCATTCGACCGAATCGACGACCTGCCGCCATTTCGGTGCGGTGCGCTTCGCCTCGTCGTCCATATTGCGGCGCCTGAGGACGTTCACGAGAGTCCGGTCCAGCATGCTCGTCGAAACGTCGACCAGCACCAGCAGGCGCTCCCCGCCCATGCGCAGGCCGGTCAGGTACTGACGATAGCCTTCGCCGCGAATTTCACGAATGAAATCGCCGGTCGCCTCGACGGTCGGGCTCTCTGCCGCCAGGGCCTCGGTATCGGATTCGAGCTGCGCGAGGTCGGCGCGCAGCTGCTCTACGAGCTCCTGATTCGCATTGGCGTCGTTCAGCAGCCGCTCGAGCTCGAGCCGGGTCATCTCGATCTCGCTGATGATCTGGTCTTGCGCGCCGCGCGCGGCCGCGCGAGCCTGGAGCAGATCCTCGAGATCCTCGCGCAGTTGCGCCAGGTTCCTGCGCCCGACGTCGACCTGCAGCTCGAGCCGCATCGCCTCGGCCGACCGGTCTTCGAGAACCTCGTCGTGCCTCAGGTCAACGTTGGCGGAAATGATCATGAAGAACAGAATCACGGCGCCGAAACCACAGGTCATGGCGTCCAGGAAGGACATCGAGATGACGTTGATCGACCGCCTACGCGCCATCGGCAGACTCCGCCCGCACGACGATCAGCTCGGCACCCGGTGTGCCGACGCGGATAACGTCCGCCGGTTTGACGACCTCTTCGCCTTCGATGCGACGCTCGTTGACGAAGGTTCCGAAACTGCTGAGGTCCCGCAGCCGGAGCTCCCCATCCGCTATGGCGAGCTCACAGTGTGTGCGCGAGACGCCCTCGGCCTGGGACTCGATCACAATGGCCCTGCGGCCGTCGAGCTTCGAGCGGCCGACCAGCAGCGCCTCGCCGTTCACCGGATAGGCAATGCCGCGGTAGACGACGTGCGTCGGTCGGGATTCATCTTCGGCAACCGCCGGCGCCGGCTCGGGTGCCGCCTCGGGCTCGGCGGCGGGCGCGGCGGGCTCGTCACGCCACGGCAAATGCCGGAACAGCCTGACCCCCTCGTCAGCGAGCGCGAGCGTATCGGCTGCTCCGAGGACCGCTCTTGCCGCGTGCCCGGGCTCGAGCTCGACGACGGTCGTGGCGTCGAGACGAGCGAGCTCGTCGTTCAGCCCGGGTAACCGCGCCAGCCGGTGACTCAGGCCGACGACGAGACCGGACTGAGCCTTGCGCGACTGCGCGATCAGCTGCCGGACCGCGCGATAGAAACCCTGCGCCGCGCCGAGCAGCTCGCTGCGCTCGATCTCGATCTCGAATCGATCGTCACTATCGGTGATGACGAAGCTCGCGCCGCCGCCGGTTTCGAGCGCATCGAGGACGGCGGCCAGGCCGCTGTAGAGCTGCTGCTCCGTTTCGGCATGATGGAATGGATCGAAGCGTGTCTTGAGCACGAAGATCTCGGCAACCCGGCGCGCAAACGCATCCATGAGCTTGGAAAGACCCATGCTGTCCAGAGTGACGGGAGTCAGCGCCGTCACCTCATCGGTCTGCTCCAGCGGCGTCACGAACACGCGCTGCAGATCGGCATCGACATAGACGAGCTGCCAGTCCGGCCAGGGCCTGACGCTGGCCGCGCAGGCGACGTCCACGATCGCGCCAGACGGAATGCCGCACTCCTCGGCAAGACCGAGCAGAATGCCGAGCGCCTCACCCTCGAAGGTGCTGGGCACGACGAAGATGACGTGATCGACACCCGCGCCGACGTCTTGCCAGATCTGCTCGAGCTGCGCGTGCGCGAGCTCCGCCGTGGACCGGTTGCCGCCCACGCTTGCCGACCCCGGCTCGATACTCAGCTTGGCCCAATGCAGCGAGCTCGCGTCGCGGGGCATGAGCCGCGCGAGCGCAAACGCTGCATCACCGGTTACGATCTTGCCGCGATCGATGACGGCGAACCCGGGCTCCGACCGAATGACACGATCCTGGTCTGCAACGATCAGACCGGCATCGTTGATTTCGATCGCGAGCGTCGTCATCTAGTCCCGCGCCTGCATGTGGCGAATCAGATTCCGGTCGACGTAGCTCTGGGTTTCGAACACGAGCCGCTCCTGCAGCAGCTGCAGCTGATGCACCAGGAACATGACGACGATAGAGATCATCAGGGCGACGAAGGTCGAGTTGAAAGCCACACCCAGATTCTCGGTCACGCCGGCGATATCTCCTTCGACGGCCCGATGCGCCTCACCCAGCGCGGCACCGATACCGCGCACCGTGCCGATGAACCCGATCGACGGAATCGCCCAGGCGATGTACCGGATCATGGAAAGCTCCGACTCCAGGCGCTCGCTCTCGGACTCGCACATCGAATTCGCGACCGAGGAGACATCCTGCACGTTCTTGGTCGACCCGAAGCGCTCGAGCGCGGCGAGCAGCACGCGCGGCAGCAACATGTCCTGCACTCGCGCCGACAGCGATTGCAACACGCGGCCATATTCCCGCGTATCTTCCGGCAGGATCCTGACGCCCTCGCGCACGGGCAGCATCTCGCGCTGGAGCAAAGACCGTTCCTTCAGAGCGACAAACGCCTTGAAGGCCATGATCGAGAATGCCCAGAGCATGAGTATGAAGCAGGCCTCCTGCTCGAAGTCCCGGACCAGAACCCAGATGCTGCGATCGGGTGTGTAGCCGACCTCCTCCTGGATCCTGAGCGCCTGCTCGGCGAGGATCTCCGTAGCCCGCGGCCGAACCTGGCTGACGTAAATCGCGTGCACGATGATGGTCGCGACTAAAAGCGAAAAGACCTGATACAGGAACTCATTGAAAAAAGGTCGTCG
>DATCZB010000229.1:0-7821 GCA_036526155.1 Gammaproteobacteria bacterium | reverse complement strand
GTTTTCGTCGAGATCCTCCGGCACGCGGCCGCGCACGTCGTAGGCTTTGAAGCAGTTGATCGTCAGCATGCGGCGAGTATAAGGCAACAGTCTCGGCGGGTTGGCGTAGACTTCGCAGTTTCCGCAGTCGGGAGACTGGATCGATGTCGGTCGATGCCGTTTGGCGGCCGTACACGCAGATGATGACCGCGCCGGAGCCGCTGACCGCAGCGCGCACCGAAGGCTCGCGCATCTATCTCGATGATGGCCGCTGTCTGATCGACGGCGTCGCGTCATGGTGGACTGCCTGTCACGGCTACAATCATCCCGCGATTCTCACGGCGGTCCGGGCACAGCTCGAGCGAATGCCGCATGTCATGCTCGGCGGGCTGGTGCACCGGCCCGTGCTCGATCTGGCCGAGCGGCTGGGGCAGCTCTTGCCCGGCGATCTCAGTCATTGTTTTTTTTCCGAGTCGGGCTCGGTAGCCGTCGAGGTGGCCATGAAAATGGCGCGCCAGGTATGGATCAATCGTGGCGAGCGAGGCCGGACGAAGTTCCTGAGTTTTCGCCATGGCTATCATGGCGACACCTTTGCCGCGATGTCGGTCTCGGACCCCGAGGAAGGCATGCACTCGCTGTTTGCCGGTTCCCTCGAGCCGCAACTCGTCGTCGATCTGCCTCGCGACGCAGCGGGTCTCGAGCGGCTCGAAGAGTTGCTCGACCGCGAAGCGAACAGTCTCGCCGGCCTGATCATGGAGCCGCTGGTTCAATGCGCCGGCGGCATGAAGTTCCACGACGCAGCGACGCTGCGCGCCATCGTCGAGCGCGCCAGAGCGCGCGGACTGCTGGTTATCTTCGACGAGATCGCGACCGGATTCGGTCGAACCGGCCGGCTGTTTGCCGCCGAGGAGGCGGACGTCGTGCCCGACATCATGACGCTCTCCAAGGCGCTGACCGGCGGCACGCTGCCGCTCGCCGTGACGGTGGCGTCAGAGCCCGTCTATGCCAGCTTTCTGTCGCCCGATCCGGATCGGGCGCTGATGCACGGCCCGACCTTCTCGGGCAATCCGCTGGCCTGCGCAGCCGCGCTCGCTTCCCTGGAATTGTTCGCGACCGAGCCGCGCCTCGAGCAGGTTGCGGCTGTCGAGGCCAGGATGCGGGAGGGGCTGCCTCAATGTGCGGGTGTTGCGGGCGTCGCTGACGTTCGTATCAGGGGCGGCATCGGCGTGGTCGAGCTCGACGGCAAGGTCGATCACGACGCGCTCCGGATCCGGTTTGTCGAAGCCGGCACCTGGGTCAGGCCATTCGGCAACGTCGTCTATCTGATGCCGGCGCTCAACATCCCGGCCGACGAGCTCGATGTGCTGATCGAAGCCGTTGTCGATGTCGTAACCGAGCGAGGACAGCACCTGCGTTTACGTTGATACCGTCTGGAGCGCTCGGCCGCAGACGGTTTTGTCGCGACACGCCGTGAATCCGTCCCTGGAGGCTCCGCGCGCGCATCCCTGCGCGCGAGGGTCGCGTCAAAACATCTGCGACCCAGCACTCCCGCAAGCCCGACGTGCGGGACGTGTCCAGCTTCGGAGTTTTCGGCAGTGCTTGGAGGGTGTGGGTGCGTGCAGGGTTCGGGCGGGACCGTCAGCGGCCAGGGATGGCCGCTGCCGAGCCGCAGGGATGCTCTTTCGGCGTGTCCCGGCCGAAGCCTGTATGCGACCGCACCAATTCCCTGAGCTTGCGCAAATCGACGTTTGGGAACGTCTTCAGAACATTTCGGAGGCGTCGGGCTCGGTGCCTTCGCTGTCTTTCTCGCCGTAACGGTTCGGGATATGCGGACCTGTGACGATGTCGCGATATGACAGGCCAGGGCCGACCATTGGATAGACGTTGGCCTCGGGGTCGATGATGACTTCGAGAAAAGCCGGGCCGTCGTAACTCAGAAACTCCTCGAGCACGGCCGGGACGTCGGCTTTCTTGTCGAGGCGCCTGGCATAACCGAAGCCGTCGGCCTCCGCGGCCTTGACGAAGTCCTTCTTGCGCAGCGACTTGTCGCTGGCGGAGAGGCGACCCTTGAAGAACAGCCGTTGCCACTGCATCACCATGCCGTCGCCGAAATTGTTGAGGACGATGATCTTGACCGGAAGGTCGTAGCTCGTGGCCGTCTCGAGCTCGCCGAGATTCATGCGAATGCTCGCATCACCATCGACATCGATGACGAGCTTGTCGGGACGCGCGAACTGGGCACCGATGGCGGCCGGAAGCCCGAAGCCCATCGTGCCCATGCTGCCCGATGTCAGCCACAGGCGCGGCTCGCGGAAATCGAAATACTGGGCCGCCCACATCTGGTGCTGGCCGACTCCGGTCGAGATGATCGCCTTGCCGTCGGTGATGCGATTCATCGTCTCGATGATGTAGTACGGCTGAATCAGCTCGCTGTCGTGGTCATAGTTGAGACCATAGGTCGACTTGAGTTCGGCGATCTCCTCATGCCACCTCGAGAAGTCCGGCGCGATTCGATGCTGACGGCCATAGGCGGTCAGGTTGTCGAGCGCTTTGCGCAGGATGCCGATGTGATACCAGTCGGCCGCCTTGACCTTGTGTATCTCCGACGGGTCGATATCGAAGTGCAGAATTCGTCGTGCCTTGGCAGCGAACTTGTCGGGCACGGCGGCAACGCGGTCGTCGAACCGGGCGCCCATCGATATCAGCAGGTCGCAGTCGTCAACGGCGTAGTTGGCGCTGGCGAGGCCGTGCATGCCGAGCATGTGCAGCGCGAGCGGATCAGTCGTGTCGAACGAGCCGAGACCCATCAATGTTGTCGTCACGGGGATGCCGAAGGTCCGGGCAAACTCACCGAGCGACGCGCTGGCCTCGCCGTTGATGACACCGCCGCCCGCATAGATCAGCGGTCGCTCGCTGCCGGCCAGCAACTCGAAGAACTCGGCGCAGCTCGAATCGCCGAACTCGCTGGATTCGATTTCGCGCAGCCTCGCGTGATAACCGGGCAGGGACAAAAGCCCCTCGCCCTGAAATTCGCCTTCCCAGTTCTGGATGTCCTTGGGCACGTCGATGACGACCGGCCCCGGTCGCCCGGTCCGGGCGATCTCGAAAGCGCTGCGAATAGTCGCCTCGAGTCGTGTCGGATCCGTGACCAGAAAGGTGTGTTTGGCGACGGCACCCATGACTGCGCTGACCGGCGCTTCCTGGAAAGCGTCCGTGCCGATTGCGCCGGTTGCGACCTGGCCGCAAATCACGACGATCGGAATCGAATCGGCCATGCAGTCGCGCACGGGCGTGACGCAGTTGGTCGCGCCGGGGCCCGAGGTCACGAGCACGACGCCCGGTCTGCCGCTCGCCCGCGCGTAACCTGCCGCCATGAATCCGGCGCCCTGCTCGTTGGCGGGCACGATCAGCGGCATCGGCTCCTTGCCGTCACGCGCGTTGTCGGCGTTGAAGCGGAACACGGCGTCGAAGGTCGGCAGGATTGCACCGCCGGAGTAACCGAAGATCGTGTCGACACCCTCGTCAGCCAGAACCTGTACCAGCATCTCGGCACCTGACATGCGGCGACCCGCAAGCGGGTGAGTGCTCGATGGCTCGGGTTCCGAAGTGGTTGACGAGGACATGACTGGTCGGGGCGGACGTAGGTACCTGACGGGAGTGTTGACGAAAAGGTATTGCATTGCAATAGGCGTTGTTCTGCGCCAACATTGATCGGCTTAGCGAAGCAAACCGTAATTCCACGATGCGACACATCATTTCCATATTGCTGCAAAATGAAGCGGGCGCGCTGTCGCGTGTATCCAACCTGTTCTCGTCGCGTGGCTACAACATCGAGAGCCTGAACGTCGCACCGACGGTGGATCCGGCCATCTCGCGCCTGACACTGGTGACGCAGGGGTCCGAAGAGGTCATCGATCAGATCTGCAAGCAGCTCGGCAAGGTGGTGGATGTCGTTGCGATCACGGATCTCACGAGCTTCGACCACATCGAACGCGAATTCGCCTTGTTCAAGGTCAATCTCGATGGCGAATCGCTCGCGAAGCTCGAAGCCACGATCGCGGATTTCAACGCGAGGATTCTCGACGACAACCAGGGCCATTACACGATCGAGTGCATCGGTGGCAGCCAGGAAATCGACCGCTTCATCGATTCGATTGGCAAAACGGGCGACCTGACGACGGTCGTTCGCAGCGGCGCCATGGCCGTCGCGAGAGGCGCACCCGTCTTCGGCCGCGCCTGAACGCGACCCCCTCTCGAGAACCGTCGTGACGACGACCGAATCCAATCTGGATTACCTCAATCTGGCCCAACGGGTCGTGATCAAGATCGGCTCATCGCTGTTCATCGATCAGACGACCGATGCCCTCGATCGGGCCTGGCTGCAAGCGCTCTCCGACGACGTCGCCGAGCTGCACGCAGAAGGCAAGGAGGTCGTGATCGTCTCGTCGGGGGCGGTGGCTCTGGGACGCCGTGAGCTCGGGCTCGATCAGAGGAAGGCGAGGCTCGAGGACAGCCAGGCGGCTGCGGCGGCCGGACAGATTGTGCTGGCTCATGCATATAAGGAGTCGCTCGGCGCACGCGGCATCAAGGTTGCGCAGGTGCTGTTGACGCTCGACGACAGCGAGAGCCGGCCGCGCTATCTGAATGCCGTAAGGACGCTGACGACCCTCATGCGCGCGCGCGTCGTGCCGGTCATCAATGAGAACGACACCGTTGCGACCGCCGAGCTTCGCTATGGCGACAACGATCGGCTCGCCGGGCGCGTTGCGCAAATGATCAGTGCGGATTGTCTCGTCGTGCTGTCCGACGTTGACGGGCTCTACGATGCCGATCCACAGGTCAATGCCGAGGCGAAGCATATTCCCGAGGTCGGATCAGTCGATCCGGAACTGTTCGACATGGCGGGCGGCCCCGGATCGCTCCATGGATCCGGTGGCATGTACACCAAGCTCGAAGCGGCGCGAATCGCGACCAGCGCGGGCTGCCGCATGGTGATTACGAGCGGCCATGTGGTGCGGCCGATTCGCACGCTGCGTGAGGGTGGCCGTGCAACCTGGTTTCTGTCGACGGCTACGCCGCAGGCAGCCCGCAAGCGGTGGATTGCCGGCAGCCTGAGCCCCAAGGGCCGGATTGTCGTCGATGAGGGCGCGCACAAGGCGCTCGCCGACGGCAACAGCCTGCTGCCGGCCGGAGTCGTCGCGGTCGAGGGGCGGTTCGAGCGTGGCGACTCGGTCAGCGTGGTGGACGGCAAGGGCAGCGAGATTGCCCGGGGGCTGGTCGCGTACACGCGCGAAGAGGCCGACGCGATCGCCGGCAAGCGCTCCGGCGAGATTGCCGGCATCTTGGGATATCGCGGGCGGAATGAGATGATTCACCGTGATGATCTCGTATTAACGTCACAGGATTCGACCTCATGAGCACCGCCGAGAACGCGATCAATTCGAGCCTCAGTGAGCAGATGTTCGCGCTTGGCCGGGCTGCGAAAGCAGCCGCGGACGAGCTCACGCGTTCCTCGAGCGAGGCGCGCAACGGGGCGCTCAGGGCCGCGGCGGCCGCGATCCGCGAGGATCGGGATGCCATTCTCGAAGCCAACTCACGCGACATGACCGCCGCCAGAGAACGCGGTTTGTCGCCGGCCATGCTCGATCGCCTCGCGCTCGACGAATCCAGGGTCGAGGCGATGGCGGCGGGTGTCGAGGCCATTGCCGATCTCGATGATCCGGTGGGGCAGGTCATCGCCGAATGGGAGCGCCCGAACGGGCTGAAGATTCAGCGTGTCCGCGTGCCGCTCGGCGTGATCGGAATCATTTATGAGAGCCGGCCCAACGTCACGGCGGATGCCGGCGCGCTTTGTCTCAAGAGCGGCAACGCGGTGATCCTGCGCGGCGGGAGCGAGAGCGCGGCTTCGAGCCGTGCCATTCACGCCTGCCTGGTTCGCGGCCTGCAATCGGAAGGCCTGCCCGAGGCGGCGATTCAGATCGTCCCGACCCAGGATCGTGCCGCCGTCGGGATCCTGCTCGGCGAGATGGCCGACTTCGTCGATGTCATCGTGCCGCGCGGCGGCAAGGGCCTGATCGCCCGCGTGCAGCAGGACGCTCGCGTACCGGTCATGGGGCACCTCGAAGGTATCTGTCACACCTATGTTCATGCCGCGGCCGATCTCGACATGGCGCGCGACATCGTCCTCAATGCCAAGATGCGGCGGACCGGCATCTGCGGCGCAACGGAAACCGTGCTCATCGATCGCGCCTGCGTCGCGACCCACCTCGGGCCGATCGTCGAAGCGCTGCAGGGTGCCGGCTGTGAAGTCAGGGTCGATGCCGCGGCAACGGAGGCGGCAGGCGCGCCGACGGCGCTCGAGGGAGTCAGGGTCGCGAGCCCGGAAGACTTCGGTCACGAGTTTCTCGATGCGATCATCGCGATCAAGGTCGTAGACGGAATCGACGCCGCGCTCGACCACATCCGCCGTCACGGCTCGGGGCATACCGAAGCCATCGTCACCGACGATCCCGCAGCGGCCGAGCGATTTCTCAACGAGCTCGACAGCGCGATCCTGATGCACAACACCTCGACCCAGTTCGCCGACGGCGGTGAATTCGGCATGGGAGCCGAGATCGGTATCGCGACGGGCCGCATTCACGCGCGGGGGCCGGTCGGCGCAGCGGAGCTGACCAGCTACAAGTACCTCGTCCGCGGCTCCGGGCAGACCCGCCCCTGACTCGCGCCGGCAGCGGCTGCCATGCTAGCTGAAGAGAGCCGGTTCGACCTCATCGTCGTTGGCGGTGGCATCAATGGTGCGGCGATTGCGCGCGAAGCCGCGCTGCTCGGCAACGACGTGCTGTTGCTCGAGAGAGACGACTTCGCGGCCGGCACGAGCGCGACGTCGACACGGCTCATCCATGGCGGGCTGCGTTATCTCGAGCATGCCGAGATCTCGCTCGTCTACGAGTCCCTGGCCGAGCGCGAGCGGTTGCTGAAGACGGCGCCGCATCTCGTCGAGCCGCTCGAAATTTTCCTTCCGCTGACACACAGTTCCCGACGGGGCCCGCTGATGATTCGGGCCGGGATGGTGCTCTACGACATCCTGTCGTTGCGCAAGTCCCTGCCGACGCATCGGATGCTGAATCGTGACGAGCTGTTGCGCGCACTCCCGGGTCTCGACGCGGAGGAGATCGTCGGTGGCGCGTCCTATTTCGACGCCCAGGTCCGATTCGCGGAACGGCTCGTGCTCGAGAATGTGCTCGATGCAGAGGCCGGCGGCGCCACGCTCGCCCCGCACACCGCGGTGTCCGGCTTGCTCATCGAAGGCGGCAGCGTCCGCGGCGTCGAGTGGCGAACCGAAAGCGCGCGCGGCCGCGCGCTGGCGCCCGTTGTCGTGAACGCGGCGGGGCCCTGGGTCGACGCCGTTCTCGCAACGGGGCAGGAGCGGCTCGCAGGCGAGCCCCGGCTGATCGGCGGCACCAAGGGCAGCCATCTGATTGCCGATGGCTTCACCGGAGCGCCGTCGCATGCCGTCTATGCCGAAGCGGTCAGCGATGGGCGGCCGTTCTTCGTGATTCCCTGGAACGGCCTGTACCTGATAGGGACGACCGATGAACGCTATGCGGAGGATCCGTCCGACGCGCGAATGACCGCGGCCGAGTTTGCTTATCTCGTTGCTGAGACCCGGAATCTGTTTCCGGCGGCGACGGATCTCGAGGACCGAGTCTGCTATACGTGCTCCGGGATTCGGCCCCTGCCGCCGACTGAAGGCGTCAGCGAGGGGGCGATTACGCGCCGCCATCTGATCAAGCGCCATGCGCGGGCGGATGGCCTGTATTCGATCGTCGGCGGCAAGCTGAC
>DATCZB010000228.1:0-2186 GCA_036526155.1 Gammaproteobacteria bacterium | reverse complement strand
CAATCTGTTCGGCCCGATCCACTGCGTCCGCAGCTTTCTGCCCATGATTCGTGAGCACGGCGCGGGCGGGCACATCGTCAATACCTCTTCGATTTCAGGATTCGTCGTGCGCGATCGCCGGAACGGCGCTTATGCCGCGACCAAGTCCGCGCTCGTCTCATACTCCGAGGCGCTGCGCTTTGATCTCGAGCCGTCAGGCGTCGGGGTATCCGTCGTCTTGCCGGGTGCGGTCGCGTCGGATTTCTATCTGACCTCGGCCGCCCATCGCGGCAACATCGGCGGGACCAATCTGTTCCCGACCACGCCAGCCGATACGGCAGCCGGGATGAAGCCTGCTGAGGTGGCGGCGCGAATCATCGACGGCATTCGGGCCAACCGTTTCTTCATTGCAACGCACACAGGAACCCGACCCATGGTCGAGTCCTGGCACGATGAGCTAATGGCCGCCTACGACGCGGCTGCTGAATGGCGCCCGGAAGACACCGACGATTAACAGCCTCGCGGTTTAGTCGGGCGCCGTGATCTGGCCGATCGTGCGGCCGTCCGCAGTCAAGAGACCCGTGACGTACCCGCCGTCTTTCCCGTCCCGCATCGGCGCGATGCGGATCGTGATGTCGTCGCCGACATCAAACATCTCCGGCAACAGTCCCTGCCGGACCATGTTGTTGCGGCTGTGAGTCTCGAACTCGATGTCGCGCGTGCCGCGCTCGTCGTCCGTCACTTCGAGAATCAGCCTGCCGTGCGGATTGGCGAAGCGCACGAACTTGACGGTTCCGGAGACCTCGGTCGGCCCACGGAAATCGAATTGAGCCGCCGAGTGGTGGGCATTTGCAGCGCCGAACGCGCCAACGAGAAGACCAAGCCCCGCGACTACGCTGATCAGTTTCTTGCTTTCCATCGTAAACACTCCCATGCGGCTACTCTCCTTCGTAGCCGATGATCTCGCCGGCCATGAGCCGCGCGACAATGTCTTGCCACTGGGGTTCGGTGCACTCGTAGTTCAGCAGCCGACCGCCTTCGAGCTCCTGCCAGCGCTTGACGCCCGTCATCGGCCCCGTCAGGAACAAAGGATCGGTCATCGTCCATTCATTGGTGATGACCCGAACGCCGTTTTCCTCGCCGAGGCTGTAGCGCTCGACGATACGCGCCTGGTCGCTGTGGGGCGTGCGCGTGTCGACCTGCTCCATGAGGTGCGTGGTCTCGACGACCAGCGTGTCGCCTTCCCAATGAGCGACCGAGTAGCCGTTGCGCTCAGGAAAGATCCCGCTATCGCCGAAGCCGTGGTCGCCGATGTAAACGCGGCGAATCTCCTTATGCGCCTCGTAGGTGATATTGATCTGCCGCGGATGCTGCAGAATCTCCATCGGATAGCCGCCGGAGCCCGTCATCGAACTCGGCATCCCACTGCCGACGCAATAGGCGCCGGGGCTGTGATTCGTGCCGTCGGTCACGGCCCGATAGGCTGCGACTTTCTCCTGCGCCAGCTCCGTCAATTGCGGCTGGCCACCGCCGTCGCGGTCGAATGCGCCGGGTCCGCCGCCGCCTCGATACGTAGTCCAGACCCCTGAAAAATCAGGGCGCTCACCCTCCTGTGCGGCAACCGGGGTAGCGACAACGCCAACTACCAGAACTGCCGCAGCCAGATTCGTCCAACGTGAACGGATAATCGTCTCCATCTCTCCCCCCATAATTTCAACGTTCGATTGACGATCGCACGCTATCCACTCATTGTGGCCCAGTTCGGTGTGCAAGACCACAAGCTTGACACTCCTTATGATTACAACAAGCGAACAGACACCGGGCCCGGGAATCTCGCAAACGCTGGCCAGATCGCGCCGGGCCTCGATCCTCGAGCTCCGCTACGAGCTGCATCTTTCCCTTCCCGCCGAGCCGGGTGGGCCCATCAGCGGCCGCGTGCGGATTCACTTGACGCTTGCCGAATCGAGCTCATGGCCGGCACTCGATTTCGCCCCGCTGCCCCGAAGCGCTGCGGCCGAGACATTGGTTCGGCGCCTCATGATCGATGGCGTCGCAGTCGCCTTCGATCACATCGACGGCCATATCGTCATCGCAGCCAAGACCGATCCAACCGGCAGCCATTCAATCGATATCGAGTTCGAGTCCGGTCAGTCGGCGCTGAAGTGGCGCGACGACCTCGTCTACACGCTCTTTGTTCCGGCGCACGC
>DATCZB010000227.1:0-4928 GCA_036526155.1 Gammaproteobacteria bacterium | reverse complement strand
GATGGGAGCATTCGGGTCCGAATGCGGGTGGTGGCCCTGAATCCATGATGGACTGGTTCAGGCAACGCGAACCCCGCGAGCGTCTGGTCCTGGCGATCGGCGCAGCCCTGGTCGTCGCGATTCTTAGCTGGACCTTCATCTGGCAACCGCTGCGAGACGGAACCATCGAGCTCGACGCTTCGGTCGAGGAGCGATCACGTCAGGTGATAGACCTCAAGCGGGCCGCGGGGCTTGCCGCGAGTGGTGTGGCGCCGGAGGCGACCGGCTCGACCTCGTCCCTGCTGGTCCTGATCGACGAGACAGCCAGGCCGCTGGGGCTGGCTGCGACGTTCACGCGATCGAACCAGGACGGTCCCGACGCGGTCAACGTCAATTTTCGCAACGCGCGGTTTGATCGGCTCATGGGTTGGCTTATCGAGCTCGAGCGACAGCACGGTCTCGCCGTCGTGACAGCCAGCATCTCGCGAGCCAATGACGCCGGTCTCGTCAGCGGACAGATCCGGCTCGATCGCAGTTAACACATGGCCTCCTCGCGCCTCTCGCTGATTGCGCTGGGAGTCGGCGCCTACACTGCATTTGCCGTGGGGACATTCCCCGCGTCCGTCGCGGCACGCTTGTTCGCTCCAGACGCGGTCGCGCTGGCCGGTGTCACCGGCACCGTTTGGCGCGGCTCGGCCGCTTTCGGCGGCGCATCGGGTCTCACCCTGTCCGACATTCGGTGGCGAATACAGCCGGTCCAACTTCTGATCGGACGCCTGAGCCTCGATCTCGACGCACGGCTCGGGGATGGATTCATCCGCACCGGCATGACGGTCAGCGGGTCTCGCATGCGCTTCGACGGCCTGCGGGCCGCAGTCAGTCTTGCTGCAGTGAGCCACTTGCTGCCCGCCGACGCTTCCGGCAACGCGAGTGTCGAGCTCGAGATCCTCGAGCTCGTTGACGGTTGGCCGGTCCAGGCTTCGGGGACGATGCGGCTCGCAAGTCTCGCTTCGCAGCCCTGGATTCCGGTTCCAGGTATCACGACACTGCAGTTTGGCAATTTCATCGCGCGCATCTCGACAGGCGATGACCAGGTCGTTGCAGTCGTCAACGATGAGGGCGGCCCGCTCGAGCTCGAGGGCAGCGCGCGGCTGATCCCCGATCGGCGGTATCGGCTTGAGGCCCGCGTCAAGGCACGGGCCGACGCGTCTCAGGCGCTCGCTCAAGGCCTGACATTCATGGCACCGGCAACCGGCGGCGGCTACCACTCGATCGCACTCGAGGGCCAGCTCTAGCCCGGCGTGGTGACGGCCGCGAGCTCCGGTTCCCAGTCTCTGAGTCGCCCCATGAGCGGGAAGTACAGGCCGACGCGCAGCGGCCGAGTATCCGTCTCGGCTACCACGCGCGCGTAGAGCTCGAGCTGCTCGCGGTAACGCTCGACCTCGGAGTCCAGAAACGCCTCGGGATCACCGCCCAGATGGCGACCCGTCTTGTAGTCGATGATCCAGCGCGTGCCGTCCTCGGCGACAAAACTTCTGTCCAGCTGAACATGGTCGAGCCGGTCCGGGCCCCGCAGCGTGAACCTGAGCTCCGACCATCCCTCCGGCCAGGGCTTCAGAATCCAGCGGCCCACAGGGTCGGCCCAGACCTTGTCGAGCGCGTCGGCGACTCGTCCGGCGGCAGCATCGAGATCTTCCCTTTCGACGCCGAGCAGCTCGAGGGCGCGCCGGTAGCGCCGTCTATCGACCTCAGGCGGCACCGGACGCTGTGCCTGAGCGGCCCGCTCTGCAAGACGCTGGAGCTCGCGGTGAATGAGCGTTCCGACCTGCACCGAGGCCGGATTAACCCACTGGAATTCCGGTCGCGCCGAATCGCCGGCCGTCCCGACAGCGTGGGCTGGAAGCGGTGGCTCCGGCAGGTCGCCGGCGACGGCCAGGCTCTTGAGCTCCTTCGCGACCAGCGCGATCTCGGCCCGTTCGACGTTAACGGTGGCAGGGGCGATATCGGGTACGGCTTCGAGGCAGGGCCAGAGCGTGGCCAGCAGACTGCCCGACCTCGGTTTCTGCCGCCGCGCGTCGACCGAACCGATCAGATGCAGCCGCTTGCGGGCGCGGGTGGCGGCAACGTAGAGCAACCTCCCCCGCTCCTCGTTGTCCTGTCGGCTTTCGATGGCCCTGAGATAGTCGCGTATCGCGTCCTTATGCCGCGATGCCGTCGCCAGGAGTCTGATCTCCGGCAAATCGGAGAACTTGATAGATTGATAATACAATAACTTATCTTCAATACCTCGAGTGAGTCTACCTAACGCGGGCAGCAGCACCGTATCGAACTCGAGACCTTTTGCACGGTGCATCGTCATGATTTCGAGACCCGATGCGCCGCTCGCCTCGCTGCCCGCGGTGGGCTCGGCGAAGTGCCTGCGCAGGCCGGCCGGGTCGTCGAGATCGCCGCATCGCGCGAGCGTCTCGAGCGTCGCGAAGTACCGCTCAGCGCTCTCGAGCGCCTGCTGATTTGCCAGGGTGGCCGGTCCGTCGAGCAGCAACCAGCAGCTTCGGACCCACTGGCTCAGTGAGCATCCCGCCCTGAGGTCGAAGCCTGCGGCCAGCCGGGCCGCGAGCCACTCGACCTTGCTGCGGCCATTGGTCGACAAGGTCTCGCGCCGCTGCGGATCGCGAATGCACTCCCATACCGTCCTTTTCCGGTCGCCGCATAGCGCGAGCAGGTCGCACCAGGTCAGGCCGCACCAGGGGCTCCGGAGCACTCCTAGCCAGCTGAGCCGGTCGCCTCGATGCAGCAGCGCCATGGTCAGGCCGATCAGATCCTGCCCGAGCTGGGTGTCATTCAGACTGTCGATCTCGACCGCGCGCGCCGGCAGGCCGGCAGCCTTCAGGGCGCCGCGGACCCCCTTGAGGTGATTTCGGCTCCGGACCAGGATGCCAATCGACTGGGCGGGATCCCGGTTGAGCTCTGCCCTGACGATCTCCACGAGCCGCGCGGTTTCCGCCTCAGGATCGTCGTCAGCGAAAGCATGGACCTGCACGCCGGCCGAGGTATCCGGCGCATGGGTCGCGGCAGCGGGTCGATACGGCGGCATCCCGCCGTCTGCGGCAGCCGACTCGGGAAATACGCCGGCAAACGTCGAGTTGACCCATTCGACAATCTCGGGCGCGCTGCGATGGTTGTCCCGAAGCGTGATCGGATGCAGCGGCACACTCCCGAGACCATGCCGTGCGGCCTCGAGGAACAGCGACAGATCGGCGTCGCGGAATCGATAGATCGACTGCATCGGGTCCCCGACCAGGAACAGCGTCCGTCCGTCGCTCTCCTCCCAGCCGGCCGTCAGCTTCTCGAACAAGCGCCACTGCACGTGCGACGTGTCCTGGAACTCGTCCACGAGGATGTGCTCGATTCGACGGTCGAGCGCGAGCAGCAGCTCCGACGGTTCATCAACCGTGCCCAGGGCTCGCTCCGCGGCCAGGGCGAGCTCGGTGTAATCGACGATCTGGTGTTCCTCGAACAGAACCCGGAGCTCGGCCAGCAAACGCGGCAGGACGAGCTCGAGTGCCGGCAGCAGATCGCGCTGCGACTGCGCGTCTGCCGGATCGGGCACGCTCGCCAGCCCGACCAGGTTTTCACGCAATCCCTCGGTGGCCTGCATGACTTCGAGCAACGATTCGAGCTCCTGCTTGCGTGCTTTGTCGCCGGCCGGAAATCCGTCGGCGCGCGTGAAGCGCTGGCGCCAGTCCCCGTCACGCTTGAGGAGAACCGAGGCCGCGCGTCGCCACAGCTCGTCCGCCACGATATCGTCCGGCTCGATCGACCCATCGACTGGCGCACCGTCCGGCTCGCGTGCCGGGTCCTCGGTCAGCAGGACCAGCAGCCGGTGCTCGTGCGCCGGGCTGATCAACCGACGCAGCGCCGCCAGGCGCCCGCGGCGAATTTGCTCGAGACTGGCCGTGAGCTGCTCGGCGAACGAAACGTCCGAACCTGCTGCGAGCGCGCGAAGCCAGCCATCGCGCTGCGGCAGCACTCCCGCGAGCCACCGGTCGAGCTTCGCCAGCGAATTATCCGAGGCTTGCAGCAACCGGCGCAGCGCATCGCCGAGCGCGTCGTCGTCGGCGAGGCTCTCGGTTGCGCGTCTGGCGGCCAGCGCGTAGAGGCCGCCGGGCTTTTCGGTAACTGCCAGCCCGCCGATGCCGTTTGCCGGTACCGGCAGTTGTCGCGCCAGGCTCGTGCTCAGGGCGTCGATGGTCGTGATCCTCAGCCGATGCGGCTGATCCAGGATGGACCATCCCGAGCGCTCCGCATGCGCGAGCACCTCACGGGCGAGCGCAAGCGAGGCCTGGCGATGCGCGGGAACGGTCACAGACCCGCTCGCTGCAGCGGTCAGGGTCTCGACCACACGCTGGCGCATTTCTGCTGCCGCCTTGCGCGTGAATGTGATCGCAACGATTTGTTCGGGCCGCTCGACGCGCGCCATGAGTCGCAGATAGCGCTGGATCAGGAGCTCGGTCTTGCCGGAGCCGGCCGGCGCCTCGACGATAAAGGATCGCAGCGGATCGAGTGCCTCGGCGCGTCGAGCCTGGTCGACTGAGTCCGTCACGCGAGGTCTCCGACCCGACTCAGAGGCGCGAATGCGCCACCGGCATGCTCGCGAGCATCCGAAGCAACAAACTCATGGGCGTCAGAGCGGATGCGAACGTCGCCAGAGACGAATTCCTCGACAAGCGTGGCGATTTGCTCGCGCCAGCCGGCCACCTGGCCTTGCCACTCGGTTGCTTCGAACTTACGGAAACCGGACGGCAACGAGGTCGCCGACGGGCCGGCCCCGCTGTACTCGACACCGCTACCGTCCAGCCGCACGATGGCAATGCCCGCATCCCCGAACTGCTGAGCGTATAGCGGCAGCTGGCATTCACTGAGGCGGCTCTCGAACCAGCGGTTCGACT
>DATCZB010000226.1:0-4548 GCA_036526155.1 Gammaproteobacteria bacterium | reverse complement strand
TTTCTGCCCTTCACCGTGCCGGCCAGCGTGATGGCGCCGCCGTAGAGCAGAAGCTTTTCGGTCAGCGTGGTCTTGCCGGCGTCAGGATGCGAAATAATCGCGAACGTGCGTCGCTCTCGATGCGATTCCATTGGACCAGATTAAGGGGTTGTTTCGTTAGTCTGAGGCAAGCAAAGACAATGAAAGGACGACGGCGTTTTCCCGGCCGAACTTCGCCTGGTAGTAGGCCGGCCTGATGCCGACTTCCTGGAAGCCCGCCGAGAGGTAAAGATTGATCGCCGCGCGGTTCGACGGTCGCACCTCCAGAAATACCTGGTTCGTCGCCGCGTCCTGCGCCTTGAATAACAACGCGTTGAGGAGACGCCGCCCGTAGCCGAGGCGTCTGAGCCCGGGGTGCACGCAGAGATTGAGGACATGCGCCTCCTGCGCACCGACCGACATGATGGCATAACCGGAAACGGTCTCACTGACGTCGAGCACGAGACAATAGTAGCCCGCCAGCAGACAGTCTCTGAACACGGCCCTACTCCATGGATAGTCGTATGCGGCTTGTTCTACGAGCTGGACACCGTTCAGATCTGCGGCCTGCATTGGCCGGATTGCCGTCTGTGGAACAACAGCAGTGCTCATCGCCGTTACTTGATCTTTCCCCTAACAAGACACAGGTCATACCAGGCCTTGGCTTTGGCCTGCGGCGACCGCAACAGATACGCCGGATGATAGGTAACGACTATCGGAATTTTGTCCGCGCCAAAGCTCAATACCTGGCCTCTCAGCCTACCGATTGCCTGATCCGACTGCAATAAATGCTGCGCCGCAACCCGGCCGACAGCGAGGATGGCGCGAGGCGCAACGAGCTCGATCTGTCGCTCGAGATAGCGTGTACACCGCGCCGCCTCTTCGGGTTTGGGGTCGCGGTTGCTCGGCGGACGACATTTGAGAATGTTTGCGATGTAAACGTCTTCGCGAGAGAGCCCGATGGCACGCAGCATCGCATTTAACAATTTGCCGGCGCGCCCGACGAAAGGCTCGCCCTGCCGGTCTTCATCGGCACCGGGCGCCTCGCCGATGACCATCAGATCGGCGTCGCGACGACCGACGCCAAAGACGGTCTGGGTCCGCGTCTGGCTGAGGTCGCAGAGCGTGCACGTGGCCACCTTGTCGGCAAGCTGAGGCCAGTCCAGCGCCTGCCCATCGCCCTCAGCTGCCACAGCGCCTTCGACTGCCGCCCCGACGCCTTCGACGGCGTCGGGCTCGCCTCTCTCGCGCAGCTGAAACACCGCGATGCCCATCGCCCTGAGCAGGCCGGCCTGTCGCGTGTCGACCATCTATCGGGCTCCGCGTCGGGCCCGCCGCCAGATCCAGGTTGCCGGCCCCGATGCCGCATAGACCGCCATCAGCGCAAACGACACGATCGGCGGCTCGATCGCGATAACGATGATGACGAGCGGGATGGCGAGCAGTCGCGTGAAACGCACGCGATGACCAGGCTTGATGTCCTTGAAGCTCAGGTAGCTGAAGCGCGACATCATCAGCACGGCCAACACGGCCGTCATCGTGATGCCGGCAATCAGCGCCACGAGACCGTCAATCCGATACGTGTCGCTAACCCAGACCATCGCTGCAATGCATGCTGCCGCAGCCGGGCTTGGCAAGCCCTGAAACAGCCGGCGATCCGTCCACAGCAGATTGGAGTTGAACCGCGCGAGCCGGAACGCGGCCGCGGCGACGTAGAGAAACGCGGCAGCCCAGCCGACGCGCCCCCAGATCGCGCCGTACTCGGAAATCCGCTCCACACCCCACTGGTAGGTGACGATGGCCGGCGTCAGACCGAAAGAAACCATGTCGGCGAGACTGTCGAACTCCTTGCCGAACTCGCTCGAGGTGCTCGTCATCCTCGCTACCCGACCGTCGAGCCCGTCGAGAAACATGGCGACGAAAATTGCCAGAGCCGCCGCCGTGAAGTTACCGTCGATAGCGGCAATGATCGAATAAAAGCCCGCAAACAAACCGCCGGTAGTCAACAGATTCGGCAGCAGGTAAATGCCGCGCCGGCGCGCGCCAGGCTCGGGCTTCGCGTTCTTCAATCCATTCACGGTCAGGCATAATGCCGCGTCAACTCTGAATCAACAAATGAATTTCTCATGTACCTGAGCCAACTCCCGGTTACGACTTTCAAGGAAACACCGGCTGACGCCGAGATCGTCAGTCATCAGCTCATGCTGCGCGCCGGTCTCATCAGGCGGTTGGCATCCGGACTTTATAGCTGGCTGCCTCTCGGGATGCGCGTGCTGAACAAGGTGGCGAACGTTATCCGCGAGGAAATGGATCGCTCGGGCGCTCTCGAGGTCCTGATGCCGGTGGTGCAGCCAGCAGAGCTGTGGCAGGAATCAGAACGCTGGGACGCCTACGGCAAGGCCCTGTTGCGGCTTAAAGACCGACACGAGCGCAGCTTTTGCCTCGGGCCCACTCACGAAGAGGTGATTACGGACATTGCCCGTACCGAGCTCAAGAGCTACCGGCAGCTGCCCGTCAACTACTACCAGATTCAGACCAAGTTTCGGGACGAGGTCCGGCCGCGGTTCGGCGTCATGCGGGCGCGCGAGTTCCTGATGAAAGACGCTTACTCGTTTCACATCGACGAAGACTCGCTGCGCGAGACCTACCAGAGCATGCGCGAAACCTATCAGCGCATCTTCGACCGGCTACAGCTCGAATATCGAATAGTGCAGGCCGACACGGGCGAGATCGGCGGCAGCATCTCCGAAGAGTTTCAGGTGCTGGCAGAGTCAGGTGAAGACGCGATCGCATTCAGCGACGCTGATGACTTCGCCGCCAACGTCGAGGTCGTCGCCCTGCCCGCGCCCGCCGCAGAGCGGCCGGCGCCTGCGGCGGAAAAGCAGCTCGTCGAAACACCCGACGTCAGGACGATCGACGACGTCGCCAGCTTCTTCGAGCTCTCACCGTCACAGTGCGTCAAAACGCTGCTGGTCCTTGGATCGGAGACAGAGGCCGTTGCCCTGGTGATCCGCGGCGATCACGAGCTCAATGCACTGAAAGCTGCAAGCCTCGACGCCGTTGCCGCGCCGCTGACGATGCTCAGGGCATCGGAAGTCGAGCAGGCCGTCGGTTGCACCGCAGGCTCACTCGGCCCGATCGACCTCGGCGTTCCGGTCATTGTCGACCAGACGGTCGCCGTCATGGCCGACTTCGTCTGCGGCGCCAACCGCGAGGGTTACCACTTCTCCGGCGTCAACTGGGATCGCGATGTCGCGCTGCCCGAGGTCGCAGACCTGCGCAATGCCGTCGACGGCGACCCCGGCCCGTCCGGAGCACCGCTGACTGTGGCTCGCGGGATCGAGGTCGGGCAGATATTCCAGCTCGGCACCAAGTACAGCGAATCGATGGGCGCCACGGTGCTCGACCCGGAGGGCGTGCCGCGCCACATGCCCATGGGCTGTTACGGCATCGGTGTGACCCGCGTCATAGCGGCGGCGATCGAGCAGAATCATGATGACGCCGGAATTATCTGGCCCGAGGCGATCGCCCCATTCAAGGTTGTTGTGATCCCGATCAACATGGACAAGTCGACCCGAGTCCGCGAAGCCGCCACGAAGCTCTATGCCGACCTCACGGCTGCCGGTATCGAGGTTGTGCTCGATGACCGTCCCCAGCGGCCGGGCTTCAAGTTTGCCGATGCCGACCTGATCGGGTACCCGCATCGTGTCGTCGTGTCGGAGAAGGGCCTCGATAACGGCGAGCTCGAGTACAAGTCGCGCCTGCATGCGGAACCGACAATGATTCCGATCGATTCGGTCGTGCAGCATTTGCGGGGCGGCACCGAGGCATGAAGCCGACCGGGCGCAAACTCCCGGCATTACTGCTCGTGCTCGCAACCGCCGGGCTCCCCCTCACGCCGGCAGCGGGGCAGTCGTTCGGGAACCGCAGTGCCGACGATGTCGATCCCGGGCTGCGCGAAGCCCTGATGGTCGCCGTTCGCGACGCGGACAGCTTCGACGACCGGTTCGATGCCGAGGTCTGGCTGACCGACATGTCGCGGCGGCTCGGCTCGCGGGTAAAGGATGTCGACGAACGTCTGCACATCCTGCGGGCCGTCCACCGCAACGCCAAGGCCTCCGAGCTGCCGCCCGAGCTCGTGCTCGCGGTCATCGATGTCGAAAGCAACTTCGATCGGTTCGCAATCTCCCATGCCAATGCGCTGGGACTGATGCAGGTGATGCCGTTCTGGATCGAGGAGCTCGGCGAAAAGGACATGAACCGTCTGTTCGAGATCGAGTTCAACGTGCTGCTCGGCTGCCGCATTCTCAAGTACTACCTCGACATGGAGGACGGCGACCTGATCCAGGCACTGGCGCGCTACAACGGCAGTACTGGCCAGCGCTGGTACGGCGACCGCGTCCTGGATCGCCTCAGGCTCAAGTGGTTTCAGATGTAGGCTCGGCGCATCAGCGGGTGGCGAAGCCCGCCGGGACACCGCCGGCATGCTCCTCGACCGCAACCGCCGTCACGACAGCCGCCGGCGGCCCC
>DATCZB010000225.1:0-17101 GCA_036526155.1 Gammaproteobacteria bacterium | reverse complement strand
CCGAGATATGGACCGGCGCCTGGCTCCTGGCCACCTTGGCGATCATTTCGCGCAGGGAGTCGATAGCGCGTGAATTGCCGATCAGCCTGCTGCCGTCGGTGCTGCGTGACAGCGCGGCACCCTTCAGTTTGAGCGCGGCCGTGACGAGCTTTCTCAGGTCATTGAGATCGAGTGGCTTCGATACGAAATCGAATGCGCCGAGCTTGAGCGCCCTGACGGCCGCCTCGACACTTCCATGAGCCGTAATGACGGCGACAGGTGTCTCCGCCGCCTCGATCTGCATCCATTCAACGAGCTCCAGACCATCGGCATCCGGTAGCCGCATGTCGGTGAGGCAGAGGTCGAAGGTATCGGTCGTCAGCAGCTGCTTGGCCGCGGAGACGTCTCCGCAACTGCGGGTTGCGATGTCCATGCGGCCGAGTGTGATCTTGAGTAGCTCACAAAGGTCAGGTTCGTCGTCGACTATCAGGGCCGTAGGTTTCATCTGGTCTGCTGCGTCGGATATTCCGAATTCTGCGGTCGCATTTTATCCAGAATGCAATGCAAAAAATTGACCTGCCTCCAAAGTTCGGCCACTGCCTGGCAGTTCCCTGAACTGCACCAGGATTCTTGACCCAGTGCGATCCAGTTCACGGAATGGGCGGGCGCAAGAAGTAAGAATTGGGTCCCTATGCGTGCTGTCGAACGCGGGCACAAGGGGTTTCAATGGGTCGTCGTCGGGTCAATAAAGAGCTGGATGGTCTCTTTATTACGTTTGCCATAAGTCTCGGCTTTCTGGCGTTTTCATTCGCCAGGATCGCCGGCGATGCTGGTTCGGCCGCGCTGGAGCCGGGCATCATTAAAATTGCGCTCGATCAGTCGATCTGGGGAACCAGGCTCGGAGTAAGTCTCGCATGGTTCGTTGGCGCCCTGATCGCGCTGCATTCGCTGATCGCGCTAGTTTCGTGGGTGCTGGCGCGCCTGACCCTGGTTGCCTGGCCACACAGCTCGACATCGCAGCGAGCCTTCGCCGTGTTCTGGTTTGCCCTGGTCGTTATCTGGATCCTCGCGGCCAACGCCAGATGGTACCCGCGGTCTTCTCTCGGCGCGCCCTATGACGGTCTGGTGACGTTCGAAGTTGCCGGCATCTCCGCTTTCCTCGTATTGACGCTGGGGCTGCTCGCGGCCATCGGCGCGGTCGTGGCGACAGCGGCAGCGCGCTCCCTCAAGAGTATTCCGCGTTCGAAGATTGCGTGGGTCGCAGGCACCGCCTGCCTGGCAAGCGGTGTGGCACTGCCTGCGATCGATGTCCTCGGCGATTCGGAGAGCTCGGCCGATTCCGATCGGCCCCATGTGATTCTGATTGGCCTGGATTCCCTGCGAACCGATTTCGTGCAGCAAGAGACGGCGTGGACCCCGTCGATCGACGCGTTTCTGGATCAATCGGTCGTGTTTTCTGACGCTTACACGCCGCTTGCGCGGACGTTCCCCGCCTGGGTATCGATCGTATCCGGCCGGCATCCGCACACGACTGGCGCTATCGTTAACCTGCTGCCGCGCGAGTTTATCGATGAGGGCCCGACGCTGCCCGCCGTGCTTGGCGAGAATGGCTACCGGACCGTATACGCGATAGACGAGGTTCGGTTTTCGAACCTGGATAAGTCCTACGGTTTCGATGAGATGCTGGCGCCAGCGATGGGGTCCGCGGATTTTCTGCTTGGTTTCTTTGCCGATACGCCACTGGCGAACCTGTTCGTGAACATCCCGCCCGGCGAGTGGCTGTTCCCGTATGCCTATGCCAACCGCGCAGCAGCTCATACCTATCATCCCGGGACCTTCGTCAATCGAATCGAGTCGGCAGTCGAGTTCGATGCGCCAACACTGTTGGCCGTGCACTTCACCCTGGCACACTGGCCATATGTCTGGGCGGACTCGCCTCCCGTCGAGATCGATTCAGCCGGCGAACAACCCGGCGACAGCGATGCTCTCATCCGCAGCCAATACGAGCTCGCGGTGCGGCGCCTCGACGAGCAATTCCGCAACCTGATGGCCATGCTCGAAGACAAGGGAGCGCTCGACAACGCGGTCGTGGTGGTGCTCTCGGATCATGGCGAATCTCTGGGAGAGCCGTCGCCGATCCTCGAGCAGGATCTTAGCCTCGACCCCAACCTCACCACCTCGGCGCTTTTCGGTCATGGCACTCACGTTTTGTCCGGCGACCAGTACCATGTCGTCCTGGGTATGCGCTCGTATGGCAATCGAGCCATAGACGCCGAACCCGGAACCGTTGTCGACCTGCCGGTATCGCTCGAGGATATCGCGCCAACCATGCTCGACGTATTCGAGCTCGACCATGGCCTGTCTTTCGATGGCCGCTCTCTGGTGCCCTATATGGCCGGCGACTCGGCCCTGCCTGCGGACGCAGCCGACCGGGTTCGGTTCCTGGAGACAGAGTTCAATCCGCCGGGATTTTCACCCGGCATGGCTGTGACTGCCAGCGCGTTTACGAGCGCCGCCGAAAAGTACGAGATCGATCCCGCAACCGACCGAGTGCTGATTCGCGCCGACTTCGTCAACGAGATGCTTGCGAAGCGCCAGTATGCGGTCGAACAAAGCGGTGAGATTCTCGCGACCGTGCCTGCTACGGGTAACTATCGGCAGCAGTATCTGCTTCACTTCGATCCGGAAACGGCTCAGCCGCATTGGCTGGACCAGCCGCCGAGTCCCGTCGATGATCCGGTGCGCTTCGATCTCTGGGAGTCGCTGGGCCAGCGCTTCGAGCAAGTGCGCACACGTCCAGTCGTGCCGAAGCCGGAATGGGACAGCCAGACATTGCCGGCCGACCTGCGATGATCAGATTCCGGCAGATACCCGTCTATGCGTGGCTGGGAGCCGTTTATCCGATCGCATCGATTGGCGCCCAGAATCCGGGACAAGTGCGGATGGCATGGCTGGCGCTCGGTGCATTGGTTGCAGCCATCGGCGCGACGGTGCTGATTGCCGGTTACCGGCTGGTGTTGCGGGACTGGTCCAGGGCAGCGCTGGCGGTGCTCGTTACCATGCTCGCTTTTTACGGCTACGGTCCGATCAGCGCCGCCATCGATGGCTATTGGCTGGAACTGTCCGACCATGGCGATCTCATCCAGGCCCCCGCGCTCGGATACCGCATTCCCGGGCTGTTGTCGGCCGCTTTGCTCGCGACCATCGTGGCGGCTGTCGCAGGCCTTTTCTGGCTCAGCGCTGACGTTGCCGCGAAGCTTACGCGGCCGTTGAATCTCGCAAGCCTGATTCTGGTTGCCCTGCCGGCCGTGCAATTGCTGGCTTCGTCACCATGGTCGGGTCAGCGGCCAGCCGCCGCCGAGCTGACTCAGGCCGCTGCCGACGCCGGCCAGGCAGAATCGCCGGATATCTACTACATCGTGCTCGACGGATACGCGCGCGACGATGTGCTGGCTGAATATTACGGTTTCGATAACTCGGGTTTCCTGCGCCAGCTCGAGGAGCTGGGATTCTCCACCGTCGCCGGCGGCCATGCCAACTACTACTGGACGTTTCTGTCGCTGGCTTCGTCTTTGAATATGGATTACGTGCAGCGCTTGCTGGACCCCCTGCCGTCGCGCGGGCGAGATCCTTACGAGGCGTACGAGTCCATCAGGGATAACGCAGTCGCCAGGTTCCTTAAAGACCACGGCTACAGGTTCGTGCAGCTTCAGTCATCCTGGGGCGCGACATTGACCAATCCTTATGCGGACTCTCTGGTGCCCTGCAGCAGCAGCCTGTTCACCAATGAGTTCTTTCGCGCGATCGCGGAGGCGACCTGGCTGCGCGCGTTGAGCGCACGAGCGAGCGCGGATCTGGCCAATTGCCATACCACGAATATGGAGTCGCTCGTTAATCTCGTGCCGAGCGAGGGGCCAAAATTCGTCTTCGCGCACTTCGTGCTGCCTCATCACCCGTATTTGTTCGACCGCGAGGGCCGGGTGCTGAAGGACTCGACAATAGCGAACCAGTTCGACTTTCAGGCCAAGCTATGGGAAGAGAAGGACGGCTATATCGAGCAGCTCATGTTCGTCAACGACAGGGTCGCTTCGATACTCTCGGAAATCTTGGCCCGCTCGTCGAATCCCCCGATAGTTCTGGTCCATTCTGATCACGGACCTCAGCTCGTCCGCAACCTAGAAGAAAGCGAGCAGCGCGCAGTAAGGCTGGCGAATTTCGCCGCCTTTCATGCGCCCGGGGCAAATGGGCCCCTGATTCCCGACGGAGACACCCCGGTCAATTACTTCCGCAGGGTATTCAATCAGTACTTCGATGCCGGGCTGCCGCTGCTGGATAACCGGTCTTTCTATTCAAGTTTCTATAACCCCTACAGGCTCGAGGAAGTCACACTCTCGCGGCCCAAGCAATGAGTAACGCCCTATGCACGCAATAAATCCGATTGACCCTTCGAAGCGCAGGTCTGGCCGAACCAACCGGCCGGTCCGTTCGCGAATTTCCATTGCCGCCGTAATCTTCGCTGCATTCGCTATTAACGCTGCCAGCATATCCACGGCGTTTGCCTATATCGATCCCGGCACCGGGACCATGGTTCTGCAAGTTCTCGGGGCCCTGTTCGCCTCGGCCCTGTTCTGGATGCGCAATATCCGGCTCTGGGTCGCCGGCAAGCTGGGTTTCGAGCGGTCATCCGAGCTCATGGATGAACCGAAAGACGTGCGCGCGGTGAAGGTCGACGAGCCAGGCGACGAATGAGCGCTCTCGCCAGCTTCCGCGATCCGGACGCCCGGCTCAGCATCGAGGGCGGCAAGGTCATCCGGACCGTACGCCCCGGGGCAGTCGAGCGGTTTGCGCGGACGCTGGCAGATCCGTTCATTCAGAGTCTGCTCGCTTCCGGAAAGCTCGTTGGCACGCGCCTGGCCGAGAGCGAAACCGGCAGAGCGGCAGGCGCGGACGCCGGTGCCGTCGAGTACGAGCACGACCTGATACCTTTCGTCACGTATCCGAACGAGTGGTCGCCAGCAATGCTGGCCAGTGCCGCAGATTTCGTCTTGTCGCTGAATCTGGAGTTGCTCGAGCACGGCTACGCTCTGAAAGATGCGACTCCCGCGAATGTCCTGTTCAATGCGACGACCCCGGTGCTGGTCGATGTGCCTTCGATCGTTCCGCGGCAGGCGGGAACCTACATATGGGCCGCTCAGGATCAATTCGAGCGTACCTTTCTGCTGCCACTGATCGCTAACCTTGAGGCCGGTATTCCGATCTCCTGGTCGCTCGAGGACCCGGTCCGCGGGATCGACCACGAGACGCTCGCGAGGGTGCTTGGTGCCGGCAGCTGGCTGAAGCCATCGCTCTTGCGCTCGGTGGTCGTCCCCGCGATGCTGACGCGGCGAATGAGCGAAGGCCGGCACCGGTCGCCGGAACCGATGGGCCGGGATCGCCAGGCCAAATTCGTGCTGGAACGGTCCCTGCGAGCCAGCCTGAAAAAAGTCCGCAAGCTTGCTCTGGCGATCGAGAAGCGTTCGGGCTCGATGTGGCAGGAATACACTCGCACGCGCTCTCATTACGCCGACGCCGACGTGGCCGACAAGCACGCGTTCGTCGCCCGGGTCCTCGAGCGGGTAACGCCGCGATGGGTCCTCGACGTCGGTGCAAATACGGGTGAGTTCAGTCGCGCGGCAGCCTCGGTTGCGAAAGTCGTTGCGCTCGACTCGGACGAGGCTGCGGCAAACCGGATCTTTTTCGAGTCGGGCCGCGATCGCTCGGGCGTGCTGCCAATGGTCGGCGACATCGCGCGGCCCACGCCCGGTTATGGCTGGCATAACGAGGAGACGGCTGCTTTCCTTGAAAGAGCGAAAGGCCGATTCGACCTCGTCCTGCTGCTGGCAGTCATCCACCATCTCAGGGCGACATCGGGCATACCGATGGAGCGCATTCTGGATCTGGCCCGAGAGCTGACCAGCGACCATGTGCTGATCGAGCACGTGCCCCTGTCTGACCCGATGTTTCAGCGCCTGTCGCGGGGCCGGGATGAGTTGTTTGCCGATGCCGAAAAACCCGCATTCGAGGCCGAGCTCGAGCGGCGATTCGTTATCGAGATGGTTCGGCCGCTAGCCAACGGCCGAACGCTGTACCTCGCCGCCCGGCGCTAGGTTTCGACCGCCGGCTCGGCGGCGGCCCACCGATTCGGGTCGGAGAACACGATTCGGAAGATGCTGCCGCCTTCGGGTCTGGCGAGATAGCGCAGGCTGGCGCCATTGCGGTCGCAAAGCTCACGCGAAATGTACAGGCCGAGACCCGTGCCGCCGGCCTGGGCCGTGTAGAAAGGCTCGAAGATCTGCTCGACGGTGTCCTGCGCGATGCCCGGCCCGGAGTCGATGACGTCGAGATAGGGCCGGCCACCGGTTTCGAGCTTGCCGCAAAAAAGCTCGACCGAGATGGCTCCCGCCGCCTCGCTCGCATACTTAACGGCGTTGTCGCAAAGATTCCAGACGATCTGATGCAAATGCGTCCGGTCCATCTGGGCTTCGGTTTCGACCGAATCGTTCCGCAGGGCAACGGTGCCCTCGAACAGTTCCTGCGTCCGCGTGTACTCCTCGGCGAAGTCCTGCAGCCAGTCCCTGAGCTGAATTTTCTGCGGCCGGGTCTTGTCGCTCCGCGACAGCGACAGAACACTCTCGACGATTCGGCTGACCCGTTCGGAGTTGACGCGAATGATGTCTGTCAGGCGCCGGTCGTCCGGGGCGATGTGCTCCGATTCCGCGAGCAGCTGACCGGCGTGGCTCAGGGCGCCGAGCGGATTCCGAATCTCGTGCGCGATGCTGGCGCTGAGCCGGCCGAGTGCGGCGAGCTTGGTTTGCTGCACGCGCTCGAATATGAGCGAAGTGTCTTCGAGAAAGATCACGACTCCCTCGTTACGGTCGGGTCCCAGGCGGGCAAAGTGCGGCTCGAGCTTGGTCGCATGAGGGTCTCTTTCCAGGATCAGAGTCGACTCGGTATGCGGATCCCTGGATTCCCGCCAGCGATTCAGTCGGGTCTCGAGTGCGGGCGATATCTCGCCGATCGATTTCTCCCGCGCGTCGCCCGTGACGCCGAGCAGCCCGCCGCTCGACTCGTTCAGGAGTCTGACTTTGTTGTCCTTGTCGACGACGACGATGCTCTCCCGAAGGTGCTGAATGATGTACTCATTGAGCTCTACGAGATTGCGCAGGTCGACGCCGCGCTGCTCGGCCAACGCCTGGGTCTCGACGATCTGCTTGCGCAGCAGCTGGACCACGACCGTGATGACGAAGATGACGGCGGCAAGAATGCCGGTCGCCGTGTAGTCCGCCGTGTCGGTCAGGCCGATCATCGACGACACCGACTGCTCGCCCAGCAGCACGAATGTCGTCAGCGCCGCGAGCAGAAGCGCGCGTTCGAGCGGGACGAGCAGAGCCAGTGTGCCGATCGAAACGATCAGCAGGCCGCCGATTCCGCTGACGATGCCGCCGCTGGCGTGCAGCAGCAGGTTGATCGTGACGAGATCGAAGGCGAACTGCCCGTATGTCTGCACCTGCAGCTTGGGCAAGCGCTGCCGGATGAGGATCTGGCCGCCGATGGCGAACAGGAGCATGGCGACCAGCGTGGAGCCTGCGATGGCCGGTTCGAAATCCCCGATAATCCGGGGCTCGCGAACCAGAAAGAATGCGAGCAACAGGGTCAGCGCGACGAAGAATCGAAACGCGTTGAGCAGGCCGAGTACGCGCCAGGAAAAATCGCCGGGAGATGCGGAAACTTCCGGTTTCTGGCCGTTCAGGGCCGCCGCAGACTCCGGCGCGACGCTCGTGGACATGGCCCGGAATTCTACCTTAACCGCTTCGTTCTTTACGCGGGTCGGTGATTCCACGAAAATACGGCGCCGCTCCCTTCCCGATCTAAAGGATTCAAGTGAACCTGCATGAGTATCAGTCCAAGGCGCTGTTCGCCGAATACGGCGTACCGGTGCCAGAAGGCCGCGTCGCACAAAGCCCGACGGAAGCAGCCAGGGCTGCGTCCGTGCTGGGCGGGGATTTATGGGTCGTCAAGGCTCAGGTGCACGCGGGTGGTCGCGGCAAGGCCGGCGGCGTGAAGCTTGCCCGCAGCATTGCCGAAGTCGAGGAACATGCCAAGGCCATGCTCGGAACCCGCCTGGTGACCCATCAGAGCGGCGCGGAAGGGCTTCCGGTCGACCACGTGTATGTCGAGATGGGGTCGGATATCGAGCGCGAGCTCTACCTCAGCCTGCTCGTCGACCGCAGCCGTGAGCAGATTGCGATCATGGCCTCCGCGGCGGGCGGCATGGATATCGAGCAAGTCGCCGAAGAGTCGCCGGAGAAAATCATCACGGCGCACGTTCATCCCGCGGCGGGTCTGCAGGACTATCAATGCCGCGAGCTCGGTTTCGGTCTCGGCCTCGAAAAGCCGCAGCTGGCCCAGCTGACCAAGATTCTTCGATCGCTGGTCCGGCTCGCGCATGAATGCGACGCGGGCCTCGTCGAGGTCAATCCGTTGATCGTCACCAACGACGGCGACGTCGTCGCGCTCGATGCGAAGATCAACATTGAGGACAACGCGCTGTTCCGTCAGCAGCGGCTGGCCAGTATGCGCGACGTGGCTCAGGAGGATGAGCGCGAGCGGCGCGCGCATGAGCACGATCTCAACTACGTTTCGCTCGATGGCGATATCGCCTGCATGGTCAACGGTGCGGGACTGGCCATGGCGACGATGGACCTGATCCAGCTGCATGGCGGTGAGCCGGCCAACTTTCTCGACGTCGGCGGTGGCGCCACGGCCGAGCGCGTCGAGGAGGCGTTCAAGCTGATCCTGACGAACGAGAAAGTCCGGGCGATTCTCGTCAATATCTTTGGTGGCATCGTCCGCTGCGATCTCATCGCCGAAGGTGTGGTCGCGGCAATCCGAAAGACCGACGTCAAGGTGCCGGTCGTCGTGCGGCTCGAAGGCACGAACGTCGATCAGGGCAAGGCGCTGCTTGCCGAGAGCGGATTGAAGATCGTTGCCGCCGACGGCCTGACCGATGCGGCGTCCAAAGCAGTCGACCTCGCGGGGGCAGAACAATGAGCATACTCATCGACGCCTCGAGCAAGGTGATCTGTCAGGGGCTGACGGGCAGGCAGGGCACGTTCCACACCGAGCAGTGCATCGATTACGGGACTCAGGTCGTTGCCGGCGTCACGCCGGGACGCGGCGGGTCGGAGCACCTCGGGTTGCCGGTCTACAACACGGTCCGCGCTGCGCGGGAAGCCACGGGCGCGACGGTCAGCATGATCTACGTGCCTGCGCCGTTCGCGGCGGACGCGATTCTCGAGGCAGCCGACGCGGGCATCGAGCTCATCGTCTGCATCACCGAGGGTGTCCCGGTGCTCGACATGGTTCGTGCCAAGGCCGTCCTGCGCGATCTGCACTGCCGGCTGATCGGCCCGAACTGTCCCGGAATCATCACGCCCGGCCAGTGCAAGATCGGCATCATGCCTGGCGCGATTCACCAGCCCGGGCGGGTCGGGATCGTGTCCCGTTCCGGAACCCTGACTTATGAAGCCGTGTCCCAGACCACGCTGCGCGGGCTCGGCCAGTCGACTTGCGTCGGCATCGGCGGCGATCCGGTTCGCGGAATGAACTTCATCGACTGCCTCGAGCTGTTCGAGGCCGATCCGGATACCGACGGCATCATCCTGGTCGGCGAGATTGGCGGGTCGGACGAAGAGGCCGCGGCCGAGTACATTGCCGCCCACGTCTCGAAACCGGTCGTTGGCTATATCGCCGGCGTCACGGCGCCGCCCGGCAAGCGCATGGGTCACGCCGGTGCCATCGTCGCCGGCGGCAAGGGCACGGCCGAGGCCAAGTTTGCGGCACTGGAGCGCGCCGGAGTCGGTACGGTTCGTTCGCTCGCGGATCTCGGCGAGGCGATCGCGAAGGCGCTCTAGTGAAAATCGCGCTGGCGCAGAGCAACATTCGCGTCGGCGCGATCGACCGCAACACGGATCATCTGATCGCCGAGGCCGAGCGGGCCCGGGATGAGCTCGGGGCCGACCTCGTCGTTTTCCCCGAGCTCACGCTTTCCGGGTATCCGCCCGAGGATCTTCTGCTGCATGGCGGCCTGCGCCGCCGGCTCAGCGACGCCGTCGAGCGCGTCCGCACCGAGCTTCGCGGCATCACCGTCTGCTTCGGTCTGCCGGAGTATGTGGGCGACACCATTTTCAACAGCGCAGCCGTGCTCCGCGAAGGGGAAGTCCTGGCGATGCACCGCAAGTGGATGCTGCCGAACTACTCGGTATTCGACGAGAAGCGCTACTTCCAGCCCGGAAACGAGCCGACCGTGTTCCGCGTTGGCGACTTGCGGATCGGCCTGATCATTTGCGAGGACGTCTGGTTCAGAGAGCCGGCCATGGCTGCGGCGAAGGCCGGCGCCGACTTGATCCTGGTCATTAACGGCTCGCCGTTTCACACGCGCCAGCGCGAGACGCGCCGCGAGCAGATCCGGTCCCGGGCCAGGGAGACCGGCCTGCCGATCATCTACCTGAACATGGTAGGGGGGCAGGACGAGCTCGTGTTCGACGGCGGATCTTTCGCGATGCAGGCGGATGGCGAGATTGCTTTGCAGGGAGCCACCTTCGAGGAGGGTATCTACCTGCTCGAAGTCGAGTCGAATGCCGCAGGCGGCGCTCGGCTCGTGCCGCAGGCGCTGCCGCCGGAACCGGAGCTGACGACATTGATTTATCAGGCCCTGAAGCTCGGCGTCCGCGATTACGTGGACAAGAACGGTTTTCCCGGCGTGATCCTCGGTCTCTCGGGTGGTGTCGATTCGGCGTTGACGCTGGCCGTCGCCGCAGACACGCTCGGGTCCGATCGAGTGATGGCGGTCATGATGCCGTCGCGCTACACGTCGGATATGAGCCTCGACGACGCCGCCGAGCAGGCTCGGCGGCTCGGCGTCCGTTATGAGACGCTGCCGATCGAGTCGATTTACGATTCGGTCGTTGCCGTGCTTGCGCCGCTATTCGAGGGGCGCGACCCGGATACCACCGAGGAGAACATCCAGGCCCGCGTGCGCGGCATCCTGCTGATGGCCTTATCGAACAAGTTCGGCCTGATGCTGCTGACGACCGGCAACAAGAGCGAGATGGCCGTCGGCTATGCGACGCTGTACGGCGACATGGCCGGCGGCTTTGCGCCGCTCAAGGATTGCACCAAGTCGCTCGTCTACGCGCTCGGGCGCTACCGGAACACGATATCGCCCGATATCCCCGAGCGGGTCCTGACCCGAGAGCCATCGGCGGAGCTGGCGGCCGACCAGAAGGACTCCGACTCGCTGCCGCCCTACGACATACTCGACCCGATCCTCGAGGCGTTCATCGAGGAGGACAAGTCGGTCGACGAGATTACGGCCCGCGGCTTTGATCGCGAGGTCGTCGTCAGAATTCTCGAGCTCGTCAAGCGCGCCGAGTACAAACGCCGGCAGGCACCTCCCGGAGTGCGTATCTCGAGTCGCGCATTCGGCAGGGACTGGCGCTATCCGATTACCTCGGGATACTGAAGTGCGCCGGGTCCCCGGCGGGCGGCGCTAGCCGATGTCGCCGAAGTTTTCCTCGAGCACGCGCCGGGTGTCGGCGGCCAGATCGGCCATGCCGAGCGCCTCGTAGGCTTCGATCATCAGCGCCAGCGTTTCCTCGAGCTCCGGTGCGCCCGGGTAGCGCTCGAGCGCGTACTTGGCGCGATTGACCGCCGCCACGTAAGCGCCGCGCTGCAGGTAGTAACGCGCGACATGGTTTTCGTAGGTCGCGAGCCGGTTGCGCAGGTAAACCAGGCGTTGACGCGAGTCGTCGGCGTAGCGGCTGTCCGGAAACTGCCGCAGCAGGTCCTGAAACGCTTCGAAGGCAAGGAAGGTTTCTTTCGGCGGTCGCTGGGTGATGTCGACGCGGAACAGCCGCTCGATAATGTTCGGTTCCTGATCGAAGTAGATCACGCCCATCATGTAGAGGCAGTAAGCGACCTCGGGTGCCCTGGGATTCTCGCGGATGAACGTCTCGGAGATGTCGATGGCCGCCTCGGGCTGACCGCTCCGGTAAAACGCATAGATCAGATCGAGCTGAGCCTGCCGCGCGACCGGCGCAAACGGGTAGCGAACGATCAGGTTGCGAAAGCTCATGACGGCCGACGTCATATTGCCTTTTTGCAGAAACTCCGAGCCTTCGTCGTAGAGCTGCTGCGCGCCGACCTGCAGGAGCGCGTCGTTGCGGTTGCCGCAGCCGCTCAGGAGACCAAGGGCTGCAAGGCCGAGAATCGCGATTCGCGGCAGATTCCGTAACGGGCTACGCTTGTGGCTGCGAGTGATCATGGGACGACCAATTATAGTGCATCGGGATTGGTCGCGATCTCGCAACGGTCGAAAATGACATGAGCGTAATGAACGATTCGGTTTCGCGCGTGGCGACTGTGCCCCCGGAAATGGCGGGCCAGCGTGTCGACCGCGCCGCGGCTCTGATCTGGTCTGACTACTCGCGCAGCAGGATCCAGCAATGGATCGCGTCGGGAGAGCTGACGGTCGACGGCAGCGTCGCCGATCGCAGCCTGAGGCTCAAAGGCGGTGAAACGCTCGCCGTCGACGCCGAGCTCGAGCCGGTTCTGGCGCTCGCCCCCGAGCCGATCCCGATCGATGTCGTCTACGAGGATGCCGACCTTATCGTGATCAACAAGCCGGCCGGTCTCGTCGTCCACCCCGGTGCCGGCAACCCGACCGGCACGCTGCTCAACGGGCTCCTGCACTTCGACGCGTCGCTGCAGCTCGTGCCTCGGGCGGGCCTCGTGCACCGGCTCGACAAGGACACGAGCGGGTTGCTCGTCGTCGCGCGAAATCTGACGGCGCAGCAGGCGCTGGCCGCGATGCTCGAGCGCCGGCAGATCAAGCGCATCTATCGGGCGGTCTGTCAGGGCGCGCTGACCGGTGGTGGTGTCGTCGATGCGCCGATCGACCGCAATCCGCGCGATCGTACCCGCATGGCCGTGCGCCAGGGCGGGCGCGAGGCGCGGACGCACTATCGGTTGATCGAGCGCTTTCGCGCACACAGCCATGTCGAGCTCGAGCTCGATACCGGCCGAACGCACCAGATCCGCGTCCACATGGCCCATATCCGGGCGCCGCTGGTCGGCGATCCCGTCTACGGCAAGCGGCCCCGGTTGCCGCCTCAGCCCACCGCGGAGCTGCGCAAGATGATGCAGAGTTTCTCGCGCCAGGCCTTGCATGCGTATCAGCTCGCGCTCGCGCACCCGGCCGATGGCCGCATGCTGCAATTCGAGAGTCCGTTGCCGGCGGATATCGAGCGCCTCCTCGACGTGCTGCGCCGGGATCTCGAGGCCGCGCGGTGACGACGAGCACGCTCGGCCATGCTGCCGACTGGCCCGCGCCGCAGCGTGTCCGGAGCTGGCAGACGACGCGCCACGGCGGCGTCAGTCAGGGCGCATACTCGAGCCTCAATCTCGCGGCGCATGTCGGCGATGACCCTTCGGCAGTCGCAACCAACAGGGCGTGCCTCACGGAAGCGCTCGATTTGCCTGCCGAGCCGGTCTGGCTCGAGCAGATCCACGGCAGCCGGGTGCAGAACCCGGATCGTGGCGATGCAGGTCCTGCGGATGCAGCTGTTTCTTTCAGTGCGGGCACGGTCCTGGTCGTCATGACGGCGGACTGCCTGCCCGTGTTGCTGACCACCACCGACGGCAGCCGCATCGGTGTCGCCCATGCCGGCTGGCGCGGCCTGGCTGGCGGCGTGCTCGAGGCGTCCGTCAGGGCGCTCGACTCGAATCCCGCGGAAATTATGGCCTGGCTCGGCCCTGCGATCAGCCAGCCGGCTTTCGAGGTCGGCGACGAGGTGCGCGCGGCGTTCACTGCCCTGGATCCGGCCGCCGCCGCAGCCTTCGAGCCGAATGCGAGGGGACGCTGGCAGGCGGATCTGTACGCGCTGGCACGCGCGGCCCTCGCTCGGGCCGGTGTCGGCGCGATCTACGGCGGAGGGGCCTGTACCTACGGTGAATCCGAGCGCTACTTCTCGCACCGCCGCGAGGCACCCTGCGGGCGCATGGCGAGCCTGATCTGGCTCGAAAATTAGCTTCGGCCGTTGAGATACTGCGTTTTTGCCCCAATCTAGACGAGGTCAGGCCGGTCGGTGCCGGCAGAGGAGACGTACGGCATGCGCATGGACAAGTTGACTACCCGGTTTCAGCAGGCGCTTTCCGACGCGCAGTCGCTCGCCATCGGCAAGGACCACGCGGTGATCGAGCCCGTGCACCTGATGGCCGCGATGCTCGAGCAGGAAGGTGGCGCGCTGGGCGGGTTGCTGGCCAAGGCCGGCATCAACGTCAACCGGCTGCGCTCGGAGCTCGGTGGCGCGCTCGACCGGCTGCCGACGGTCGAAGGCGCGCCGGGCGAATTGCACCTGTCCGGCGAGCTCGGCAAGACGCTGAACGTGACCGACAAGCTCGCGCAGAAGCGCGGCGACGCCTACATCTCGAGTGAGCTGTTCGTGCTCGCGGCGCTCGAGACCCGCGGCGAGCTGGCCAAGCTGCTCGAGAACTCGGGCGCCGTCAAAGGTGCTCTCGAGCAGGCGATTGTCGACGTCAGCGGCGGCGAGCCGGTCGAGGACCCGAACGCGGAGGACACGCGGCAGGCGTTGGGCCGCTACACCGTCGACCTGACCGAGCGTGCCGAGCAGGGCAAGCTCGATCCCGTCATCGGCCGCGACGACGAGATTCGACGCACGATCCAGGTGCTGCAGCGGCGCACCAAGAACAACCCCGTCCTGATCGGCGAGCCCGGCGTCGGCAAGACGGCCATCATCGAGGGGCTGGCGCAGAGAATCGTCAACGGCGAGGTGCCGGAGAGCCTGAAATCCAAACGCGTTCTCGCCCTCGACATGGGCGCTTTGATCGCCGGCGCGAAGTTTCGCGGCGAGTTCGAGGAGCGGCTCAAGGCCGTGCTCAACGAGCTCGCCAAGCAGGAAGGCCAGATCATCCTGTTCGTCGACGAGCTGCATACGATGGTAGGTGCCGGCAAGGCCGAGGGCGCGATGGACGCCGGCAACATGCTGAAGCCCGCGCTCGCGCGCGGTGAGCTGCACTGTGTCGGCGCGACGACGCTGGACGAGTACCGCAAGTACGTCGAGAAAGACGCGGCGCTCGAGCGCCGCTTTCAGAAGGTGCTCGTGGATGAGCCGAGCGTTGACGACACGATCGCGATCCTGCGCGGACTCAAGGAGAAGTACGCGGTACACCATCAGGTCGAGATCACCGATCCCGCGATCGTCACGGCAGCGCAGCTCTCGCATCGCTATATCAGCGATCGGCAACTGCCGGACAAGGCGATCGACCTCATAGACGAGGCTGCATCCAGAATCCGGATGGAAAACGAGTCGAAGCCGGAAGAGATGGATCGGCTCGAGCGGCGCCTGAATCAGCTCAAGATCGAGCGTGAGGCGCTGCGCAAGGAATCCGACGATGCGTCGAAGAAGCGCCTGGCCGATCTCGAGGACCAGATCAGCGAGCTCGGAGCGGAGTACGCCGACCTCGATGAGATCTGGCGGATGGAGAAGGCCGCCGTGCAGGGCGCGAATCAGGTCAAGGAGGATCTCGAAGCTGCGCGTCTGGAGCTCGAGAAGGCACAGCGAGCTTCCGATCTCGTGCGTCAGTCCGAGCTTCAGTACGGCAAGATTCCGGAGCTCGAGAAGCGTCTCGCCGAGGCGCTGGCCGGCGAGCAGCAGACCAAGTTCAGGTTGCTGCGGGACAAGGTGACGGAGGAAGAGATTGCCGAGGTCGTTTCCAAGTGGACCGGCATCCCGGTCTCCAAGATGCTCGAGAGCGAGCGCGAGAAACTGCTCTCCATGGAGCAGGTGCTCGAGCAGCGCGTCGTCGGCCAGGGCGAGGCGCTGGCCGCGGTGTCCAACGCGATTCGCCGCTCGCGGGCCGGGCTTTCCGATCCGAACCGTCCGAACGGCTCGTTCATGTTCCTCGGCCCCACAGGCGTCGGCAAGACCGAGCTGACCAAGGCGCTCGCGGCGTTCCTGTTCGACAGCGAGGACGCCATCGTGCGCATCGACATGTCGGAATTCATGGAGAAGCATTCCGTGGCGCGACTGATCGGCGCGCCGCCGGGGTATGTCGGTTACGAGGAAGGCGGATACCTGACCGAGGCCGTCAGGCGCAAGCCCTACTCCGTCGTGCTGCTCGACGAGGTCGAGAAGGCGCACCCGGACGTCTTCAACGTGCTGCTGCAGGTTCTCGACGACGGGCGCCTGACCGACGGGCAGGGGCGCACGGTCGATTTCCGCAACACGGTCATCGTCATGACCTCGAATCTCGGCAGCCAGCAGATTCAGGAGCTTGCGGGCGAGGCCAATTATGCCGCGATGAAGTCCGCGGTCATGGAGACGCTGACCCAGCATTTCCGGCCCGAGTTCCTGAACCGCGTCGACGACCTCGTCGTGTTTCATCCGCTGGAGCCCGAGCACATTCGGCGGATTGTCGATATCCAGCTCGAGTACCTCCGCCAGCGTCTGGCCGACCGCGACATTTCGCTGGTGCTGGACGACAACGCCATCGAGCGCCTGGCCGATGCCGGCTTCGATCCGGTCTACGGCGCGCGCCCGTTGAAGCGAGCCATCCAGCAGCAGGTCGAGAACCCGCTGGCGCAGCAGATCCTCGCTGGTGAATTCGGGCCGGGCGATACCATAGCCGTCAGCGCACCCGAGGTCGGGTCGCTGAGCTTTGCGCGGGCAGAAAGGGATGCGGCCTGAGGTTTTTCATCTTGCAATCCGCGCAGCTTGCCGAACAATAGTCGGATTGAGTTGCCAAGTTTCGGAGTTGGCTCATGCCAATTTATGAATATCGCTGCGAGTCCTGCGGGCATACGCTCGATGCGCTGCAAAAGGTCAGCGACGCGCCGCTCGCGGATTGTCCGTCCTGCACTGAGTCGGCGCTGAAGCGTCTGATCTCCGCGCCAGCGTTCCGCCTCAAGGGCAGCGGCTGGTATGAGACCGACTTCAAGTCGGACAAGGAGAAGAAGCGCAATCTGGCCGATTCGCCTGCAGCCGGGTCGGGCGACAAGTCC
>DATCZB010000224.1:0-4085 GCA_036526155.1 Gammaproteobacteria bacterium | reverse complement strand
ACATCGGCCTTTGGCCGCTTCCATTCGGATGCATCCGATCAGACTGCATCCTGGTCGGATCGAGCGCGACCCCGTCCATCAGGAATTCGACGAAGGCAACGTCGTGCTCCGCCGCCAGTTGATGGTAAACGTCGGCAAACTGGGCCGTATAGGCCGGCCCGAGATTGGGCGGAATCTGGATTCCCGTCAACACGGGTTTTGCGCCGTGCCCGACGACGAGCTCGATCATCCTCGAGAGATTTTCTCGCAGCAGACCGATCGGCTGGCCCCTGAGGCCATCGTTCCCGCCGAGCTCGATGATGACGACCTCCGGCAGATAGCGCTCGAGCAGCCGGGGTAAGCGGCTCAAGCCCCCGGTGGTCGTGTCGCCGGAGATGCTGGCATTTACAACATCATATTCGTAAGCTTCCTGCTCGAGGTGGTCCTCGAGGATCGTCACCCACGACGGTGCGGCGCCCAGCCCGTACCCACTACTGAGTGAATCTCCGAGCACGACAATCGTCGGCGCCGCACTGCTGGCCGGCGCGGCGACGATCTGTATTAACCATAAAGCGACTGCAACGCGAACAGCCATGGGCGAAAACGCTCCCCTTCTTGAAGCCCGCTCCCTGACCAAAAAGGTTACCAGCCCGGAGGGTGAGCTTACCATCCTTGCCGATGTCACATTTTCGATTTCGCGCAGCGAGACCGCGGCGATCGTCGGGCCCTCGGGCGCAGGCAAATCCACTCTGCTCGCGCTGCTTGCGGGGCTGGACGAGCCGACCGCGGGCGAGGTCTGGCTGAGCGGCGTGGAGCTTGGCAGCCTCGACGAGGACGGTCGCGCCGACCTGCGGAATCGCGAAGTCGGGTTCGTGTTCCAGAGCTTTCATCTCATGCCGTCGCTCACGGCAATCGAGAACGTGCTGCTGCCGCTGGAGCTCTGTGGAACCGAGAACGCCGAAGACGCCGCCCGCGAAGCGCTCGTCAGAGTCGGGCTCGAGCACCGGCTGCTTCACTATCCGCGCCAGCTCTCCGGCGGCGAAAAGCAGCGTGTCGCCATAGCTCGCGCATTCGTCGGCACGCCTTCGCTACTTTTCGCCGACGAGCCCACGGGCAACCTGGACAACAAGACCGGCGCGCGCATTCTGGACCTGCTGTTCGAGCTCAACGCCGCCTCGGGCACGACGCTCGTGCTCGTGACTCACGATCTTGATGCAGCCAGAGAATGCGATCGCATCATTGCGCTCGCCGCCGGCCGGCTGGTGGACAATCCTGACTGATACCCGCCGGATCGAAACCGGCGTAGCGATTCCACGGCAAGGACGGCTTTGAAACTCGCCTCACACGAGGCGACGCAATTCGCGGCCAGCATAGAACGACGCGATGTTCTCCGCCGCCTGATCGAGGACACGTTGCCGGGATTCCAGCGCCGCCCAGGCGATATGGGGCGTGAGGATCAGATTCGGCACGTCGCTCCCGAGCAACGGCTCCGATTCCGGCGGCGGCTCGGTCGCAAAAACGTCGATGCCGGCACCTGCGATCTCGCCGGCGCGCAAAGCCTCAGCCAAGGCCTCGTGGTCTACCAGTGCACCGCGGGCCGTGTTGATGAGGATGGCGTCTCGTTTCATTCGCGCGAAGGCCCCTGCATCGAGCATGTGCCGTGTCGTTTCGTTCAGCGGGCAGTGCAGGCTTAGGACATCGGACTCCTCGAGCACGACGTCGAACGGCACGCGACCCTCGGGTGCGGGCTGTTCGGAACCGACCCGGGCCGACACGAGCAACTTCATGCCGAGGGCATCACCGACACGCGCAACAGCCTGACCCAGCGAGCCGTAACCGACAATGCCCAGATTGCGTCCGTTCAGCTCCCTGATCGGAAAGTCGAACAGCGTAAAGCTCCGGCCTCGCGACCAGTACCCTGAACGAGTCAGGTCCTGGTAGGGGCCGAGCTGCTGCGTCAGACTCAGGATGAGCGCGAAAACGTGTTGCGCGACGGCATTCGAGCAATAGTCGCGCGCATTGGCCACGGCAATCCCGACCTCCGCGGCTGCCGCCATGTCGACGTTATCTGCACCCGTTGCCGTTATGACTATCAGTCGCAGATCCGGCACCGCAGCGATGACTGGCCGGTCGAGCTTTACCTTGTTCAGGATGGCCACTTCGCAACCCTCGAGGCGAGTACGGAGCTCCTCAGGAGCCGAGTAATCGTAGTAACGGGCGTCTACCAGCTCGTCGAGCTTTGACGCGTCGATTCCCGGGCCCAGGGTGGCGAAGTCCAGGAAACAAGCTGCCGGCCTTGTTCGCATGGAAAAAGAATTGCACTATCGGGCGCAGATGACAACGAAACCGTTTTGGCAAGCCAGGTCGCTTGCGGAGCTCTCCGAGCGCGAATGGGAGTCCCTCTGTGACGGATGTGGCCTGTGTTGTCTGCGCAAGCTCGAGGCGCCCGACTCCGGCCAGATCGCCTACACCGACGTTGCCTGCCATCTGCTCGACTGCGACAGCTGCCGCTGCCGAAACTACGAGAAGCGAACCGAGCTGGTCGCGGACTGCGTCAAGCTCAGACCCGGTGATCGAGAGCAGCTCAGTTGGATGCCCTCCACCTGTGCCTACCGCCTGCTCGACGCAGGCAAGCCGCTGCCCGAATGGCACCCATTGATCTCAGGCACCACGCAGTCGGTCCGGGATGCCGGGATCTCTGTGAGCGGACGCTGCGTCTCCGAGGAATTCGTCCACGAGGACGAGATCGAGTTCCGTATTGTCGACTGGGTTACAACGGAAGCCTGAAACCTGGCCTCAGCCCGTGTTCTGCATGCCGTGCGCGATGCCGTTGATGCTCGCGCTCAGCGCCCCGAGAAGCGCGTCATCGCCCGACCCCGACTCGCGCCAGCGTCGCAACAGGTCGACCTGCAGAAAACTCATCGGATCGACGTAGGGATTACGCAGGCGGATCGCACGCCGGATCGTCGGCGACGCTTCGAGCAGCTGACCCTGACCCGTAAGGCTCAGCAAGAGCGCGACGCTGTCATCGTGCTCTTTCCGTATCCGGGGAAAGAACGTCTCGTGCAGGTCTCCCGCAAGCTCGGAATAACGCCCGGCAATCTCGATATCGGCTTTGGCGAGAGACAACTCGATGTCGGAAATCAGCACCCGGGCAAACCTCCACGAAGCGAACATCTCGCGGATTTCCTCGAGGCCGTGGTTCTCGAGAGCGGCCCGGACACCTTGCGCAAACCCGTACCAGGACGGCATCAGGCAGCGATTCTGCACCCAGGCGAATTCCCAGCGCCTGGCGCGAACGAACGCCGAAATCGTCTCATTATCGCGATCCCGCTCACTGACCATGTTGAGTTCATCGATGACGTCGATCGGCGTCGCGGCCCGATAGTAATCGCCAAAACTGGAAGACGGCCCGACCAGCTCGCGGTACGCCCGGCGTGAGCCGTCGGCGATGACCTGCATGAGCTCACTCCATCGTTGCGTCCGCGCATCAGCTCCCGGTGGAGCGGCGGCGGCCTCGAGCAACGAGCCTACGGTTTGCTCGAGAGTTCGAGTGGCGATACCGCGAAGCCCATACTTGGCACTGATGCGCTCACCGGCCTCGGTCATTCGCAGCGGGGACGGTTGCTCGCCCTCGGCAGTGGCCAGAATCGCATCGTTGATTCGACGCCCCGCCCGGCTGATCGTGCCGCCGCGCCCGTGGAAGACCGTCAATGCAACACCATGGGTCTTCGCCGTCTCGCGCAGCGCTTTCTGCGCCTGATGCATGCTCCAGCAGGCAGACACAGCGCCACCGTCATACATGCTGTCCACGTATCCGATCATGACGATCTGCCGATCATCCCTCGCCTTCAGGTGACGCCGGTAGCGGTCGTCAGACAGCAGGCTCGCCATGATCTCGGAGGCATTTTCCAGATCACCGACCGTCTCGAACAACGGGGCGATATCGAGCGGAACTTCCTTGTTCTTGGGTCCCAGATGGCCCCAGCGCGCGAGCAGCAAGACCGACAACACGTCCTCGGGCCCCGTTGCCTGACTCACGATGTAGGGGCCGACAGCGCGTGCCCCGTACTTTCTCCGGCAGTGGGCGATAGACTGAAAAACCC
>DATCZB010000223.1:0-4523 GCA_036526155.1 Gammaproteobacteria bacterium | reverse complement strand
AGCCCGCCCCGACCTGTTCCTGACATTCCTCGACGGCTACGGCCGTGACGCGGGCCTTGGGCGGGCCCTGCCAGAGCCACGCCGCCAGAGCCTCGATCGCCGAGTCCTCCCCAGCGGCAACGACTTCGACGCGCCCGTCGGTCAGGTTCCTGACCCAGCCGTCGAGATCGAGCTCGGCGGCACGCTCGGCTGTGGCTGCACGGTAAAACACACCCTGAACGCATCCCTCGACCAGGTACCTGACAGTCTGCCGATCCATCTGGGTTATTCTTCAGCCATGAAAGCAACGATCTATCATAACCCTCGCTGCTCGAAATCCCGGGCCACGCTCGCCCTGCTCCGGGAACGCGGCATAGACGTCCAGATCATCGATTATCTGAAGACACCGCCGGCGGGCGAAGCAATCCGTGAACTGATCGCGCAACTCGGACTGACTGCCGCAGACATCGTCCGCTCGGGTGAAGCGGCGTTCAGGGACTCGGGGCTTTCGCTCGACTCCGGTGACGCCGAGCTCATTGCGCTGATGTCCCGCGAGCCCATCGTCATGCAACGTCCGGTCGTCGTCGTCGGCGAGTCGGCCCGAATCGGCAGGCCGCCGGAGAACGTGCTGGAGCTTCTCGATTGAGCCAGGCGCCGTCGATCCTGGTTCTCTACTTCTCGCGCAAGGGGCACACGGAAGCACTGGCGCGGCAGATCGCCCTCGGTGTGGAAAGCGCGGGGGCGACGGCCGTCCTGAGAACCGTGCCACCCGTCTCGCCGGTTCCGGAAGCGACGGCGCCGGCCGTGCCAGACGCCGGACCCCCTTATGCCGAGCTCGAAGAGCTTGCCCGCTGCGACGGTCTCATCATGGGCAGCCCCACCCGATTCGGCAACATGGCCTCGGCGCTCAAGCACTTTCTCGACACAACGTCGTCGCACTGGCTGAACGGCACGCTCGCAGGCAAGCCGGCCGCCGTATTTACGACGAGCTCGTCCTTGCATGGCGGCCAGGAAAGCACGCTGCTCAGCATGGCCTTGCCGCTGCTTCATCACGGCATGATCTATGTCGGGGTGCCCTATACCGAGCAAGCGCTGTTCGCCACGCGTACCGGCGGATCGCCCTACGGCGCCACTCGCATCACGGCGGATTGGTCCGAAGGATTTTCCGACGATGAGAAAGCCGTTGCGCATAGCCTCGGTGCGCGCGTGGCCACGATCGCGGCCCGACTCAGGTCGACATGACTTCCCGGAGCAGCGGAATCGTAATCTTGCGCTTTGCCGCCAGCGCGTAGCGGTCGATTCGGTCCAGCAGACCCGTGAGCTCCGCGAGGTCGCGGCTGACTCGCTGCAGCAGATAGCTCAAAGCCGCGGGCTCGAGGCTCAGTCCCCGCATCGTGGCGTGTCGCTGCGCGGCGGCTCGCAGGTCTTCGTCATCCAGATACTCGAGCCGGTAGGTGGCAGCGGCACCGGCCCTCGAAACGAGATCATCGAGCATGAATCCCGTTTCCCTCGGCGCGGCAGTTGCGGCGACAACGAGACCGCCCTTTTGCAGCCGGGCATTGAACAGCGAAAACAGGGCCTGCTCCCACTCCGGATCGCCTGCCACACGCTGCGCATCGTCGAGCGCAACGAAGTCCGTGTCCTCGAGCTGCCGGAGCATCTCGGGCTCCGCCACGGAATCGGGCGACAGATAGATTGCTCTTTGGCCCTTCTCACTCGCAGCGCGACAAGCGGCAGCGAGCAGATGACTCTTGCCGGTGCTCTTTGGCCCGTAAACCCAGACGCAATCACTCCTGTCACCGACGGCAACCGACCTGACATGCTCTGCAGCCGTAAGGTTAGCGCCGGCGACGAAGGCGTCGAATGACGCGTGGGCTTTTAGCTTGAGCTCGAGAGGAAGCTGCGCCACGTAAATCGTCAGCCTGCCGCTGCATGCGCCCGCGCGCGCCGACTCCAGATCAGGACGTAGGTCAGGCCGCTGGTAATGCTGGTGAACACGACGGTCGCCCCGAGCAACGTCAGCCAGCCGGCCTCGGGCTGCCCCCACTGCGCATACATGATTGTCAGCACAATGAAGATCAGCTGAAACAGCGTATTGAGCTTGCTGATCAGGGTCGGCTTACCTTCGAGATTGCCTGCGACGCGCTGGTACGTCAGCGCACCGCTGACGATGACGATGTCGCGCAGCACGACAATCACCGCGAGCCCGATAGGCACGAAACCCAGTCGCGTCAGTGTCAGGAATGCCGAAACGACGAGCAACTTGTCGGCGGCCGGGTCGAGCAGACTGCCGAGACGCGTCCGCCAGTCGAAGGTTCGCGCGAGGAACCCGTCGAGCCCGTCCGACAGGCCCGCAACGACGATGAGAATCAGCGCAGTCGTGTAGGCGCCGCTCAGAAGCGCGGCGACGAAAGGCACGATCAGCAGGATGCGAACGATGCAGATGGCATTCGGGATCCAGCTCAGATTCATGGCGCATCGAGGCCAACTGGCACGCCTCGCCAGGACGGCACGAATACGAGGCCTTCGGCGGTATCGTCCGCTGCAAGGCGGCCGTCGAGCGTCAGATAACGCGACAGCTGGCTGTCGTCTCCGCGAGCGGAGACGCGGAGCACGAGCTCCGTGCCGTCCATCGAGTCGATATCAACCGACTCGACGATACTGATCGAATCGAGATACTCGAGGACGCGACCGAGATCTGGCCAGCTCTGAATCTCACGAATCGTGACCCGGGACAGGCTGGCGCCGCCGACCGTCGTGAACTCGGACGCCAGCTCATCGGCCAGCCAGTCCATGCCCAGTCGTGCTCGCGGAGTCACCAGCGTCTCAGTCCGCTCGCCCCGCTGCACAGTCCAGCGCAACTCAGGGCCGAACTGCGTCGTGACGATTCGGACGATCATGATGGCGTCGGCCTGGTACCGATCCGCGGCCTTGGCCACGACTTGTTCGTACCCTCCCCAAACGTCCGCAAACCGAACTTCGAGGCGGTCCTGCTCATCGAGCCGGGGCAAAACGACCGGCAGCCCGCGCTCGTCGGCTGCCGTCAAGAGCTCATCGGCCATGCTTTCGAACAGGTCCGCCGCCTCGCCGGTCAGGAGCTCCGACGCGGCACCCTCGACGGCCCCGGCCCGCAATCCCGGCGCGTCCGATGCGCCCAGCTCGGCACGCTGGCCATCCTCGAACTCGGCGGCGAGCCAGAGCAGGGTCAAGGGCCTTTCATCGCCCCAGATCGGCATGCCAAGACGCGTCAGCGCGTCGTTCACGGCTCCGCGAATAAACCCGACGCGGATCTCGTCATCGGAAAGAGGCGCATAGAGGCTCAGGTAGCGCTCGGCACTCTGAAGCAGCTCCTGGACTTCCGGGTACTCCGCCGCCTGCTGCCGGCCCGTGATCCGGGTCAGAAGCAGCCGCATTCCGCGACGAATGGCATCCGCCCGCTCGTTGGAGGCCTCGGGATCGGGCGCCACCGATACGACATAGAGCTCCGGAAACGTGGCGGCCGGCGTGGCTCCGGGCATGACCATAAAGAGGCTTGCCCCCAGGATCGCCAGGCGCCAACGCCAACGTTCTCCGCGCTGTGATTTCACGATTCGGGCCGACCTGTCCCTGAGCGAGCCGAGTCGCATATTATACCGTGCTGTGACCCAGGCTCCTGACAACGAGCTCACATACAAGGCCGCTGGCGTCGATATCGATGCCGGCGAGGCTCTGGTACAGAAAATCAAGGCGTCGGTCGCTTCGACGACGCGACCGGAGGTCGTCGGCGGACTGGGCGGATTCGGCGGACTGTTTCGCGTCCCTGCCGGATTCCGCGCGCCGGTGCTGGTCTCCGGCGCCGACGGCGTCGGCACCAAGCTCAAGCTCGCGATCGAGTACGACGCTCACGACACCGTGGGCATAGACCTGGTGGCAATGTGCGCCAACGACGTCGTCGTCTGCGGGGCGGAGCCGCTGTTCTTTCTCGACTACTTCGTCACACCGAAGCTGGACGTGGATGTCGCGGCACGCGTCGTTGGCGGCATCGCGCAGGGCTGCAAGCTCGCCGGCGCATCTCTGATCGGCGGAGAAACGGCGGAGCACCCCGGCATGCATGCGGCGGGCGAGTACGACCTGGCCGGCTTTTGTGTCGGCATCGTCGAGGAAGATTCAATTGTGACCGGCAGCGAAATCGCGCCGGGTGATCACATCATAGGGCTCGCTTCTTCGGGCCCGCACTCCAACGGCTTCTCGCTGATCCGCAAGGTTCTCGCGCGCGATCCCGCGGCTGCCGAGCAGCCTCTCGGCGACCGGCGCCTGATAGATCACCTGCTCGAGCCGACGCGCATCTACGTCAGGTCGGTCCTGGCCGTGCACCAGGCGCTGGGCCTCAAAGGCATCGCGCACATCACCGGCGGGGGCCTGACCGACAACCTGCCCCGGGTCCTGCCCGAGGGCCTGGTCGCCGAGGTCCGGGTCGGGAGCTGGGAGATCCCGGGGCCGTTCCGGGTCCTCCAGGACGAGGGGGACGTCGAGCTCGAGGAGATGTTCCGGGTCTTCAACATGGG
>DATCZB010000222.1:0-13104 GCA_036526155.1 Gammaproteobacteria bacterium | reverse complement strand
CAGCTCGTCGCGCGCTTCCTGGACATTGCTGCAGACTTTGGTGCCGATCTCGACCTGGGAACGCAATAGCTCGGAGGTGACCTGGGAACCGCAGGCCTCCTCGCACTCCTTCATCAGGCTCTCGGGCGGATCGACGATAAGCGCCCGGGTCTCCCGGTCGACCAGCAGGTACTCTTCCTCGACGCCGATGGTGAATGCCGGTGCTGGTGCTGTCATCATTCCCCCTGCGCGGGCCGTAACGGGTGTACTAAGCCGTGATCCTGTCCTGGCTCAGCCCGATTCGTTCCGGAATCGCCTCAATTATTTTCTGAAGGACCGGGGCAACCTGATCGATACCCAGCTTGTGGTCAATAAGGTCTTGCCGCACTTCGATACCCACGTGCGGCAGCCCGGCCTCCTCGGCATGGTGGTCAATCGTGAAATCCTGCGGCGCCTTGCCCGAGTACGGCTCGTTGTCGCCCGTAACATATCCCGCCGCGCGGAAATCCTCGATAAAGATCTCGGCCGTGCGGCGATCCGTGTCCCAGAGAACGCCGATCTGTATCTCCCGGGCGCTGCCGTTGAGCACGGGCGTGAAGCTGTGAATGGAGACGAGCACGGGCGGCGGCCCGACGTTGCGCAGACGCTTGATCTGCTCCTCGATGGCGTTGTGATACGGCCAGTAGATCGCCCCGGCGCGCCGATCCCTCTCCGCCTGGCTGAGGTTGCGGTTACCCGGCACGAGTATGCCGTCGCCGTACTCGAGAAATGCGCCGGGATCCATGAGCTCACGGTTGCAGTCCACGACCAGGCGCGAGTACTTGGCAATCACCGCCGTAATTCCGACACGCATCGCCAGGTGCTCGGTCAGCGGACCGGCGCCGATGTCGATCGCGAGGTGGCAACGGCGTGCGAAGGGATCGAGACCGAGATCGCCCAGTGCTTTGGGAAAACGGCAGCTTGCGTGGTCGCAGACCAACAGCACCGGCACCTCCGCCAGCGGATTGACCACGTAGAACGGTGACGGCTCATCCGCCGTCAGCAAAGGGGGGAGCGAGTTTGGGTCTGGGCCTTCGGACATCCAATACAGCTTGTCGTTATTTGCCGGCCAGTTTACCGGATAATTACGGCTGTGGGGCGGGCGGCGCGGAATGGATGGGACCGCGCCGACCCGGCGCCCGACTCCTCAGCGCTGCTGCCAGCGGATCGTCGCCCGGAGCCCCGTGTCCTCGAGCTGCATGTTGACCCCGATCAGCGCCAGGGTCGGGAACAGCCCGAAGTCGCGGTCGCCCTCCTCGTACGGCGGCTGTACCGGGTACGAGGCCGAGCCGAACTCGGAGCTGACGAGGTGGCTGTCGCGCCACGACCACTGCCCGCGCCAGGGATGCAGCGGCCGGAAGCCGAATATCTCGAAGTGCCTTTGCAACGCGTCGTCCACCGTCTCGCTGACCCCCGTCAGCATCAACGGGTACAGGTACCCCATCCCGTCGACCGCGGCTGCCCGGTAGTTGGCGACGGTCTTCGTGTGCAGGGCCGGCAACTGATCCTGCATCTGGTCGAGGTTGACCTGCAGGCTCGCGCCATTCAGCGCAGTCTCGGCGACGCCGTCGATGTCGACCTGGGTCGACCACGGCAGATTGCTGATCATCAGGTAGCCGCCCTTGATCTCGACACGCAGGTGCACCTGGATGATGTCTTCGATGTTCAGCGTGTAGATCCAGGCCTCCCTGTCCTTGAGCTTGTGCAGTTCACTCTCGCCGCTGCCGTCCGTCTGCAGCGTGACGGCAGCGCTCAGGAATGCCCTGACGCGCTCGGGCTCGGTCAGCTCGATCATGACTGTCGACGGCTGCGTCGCGATCGACAACAGGAACGGCAGCAGGGAGTCGAACCCTTCCATGCGCAGCATCTCCCTGCTCAGGGCGCCCCAGATGTCACCGCTACCGAGCGCCACGATAGGCGTCGAATCCCGCACCGCCAGGTGTACGGCAGAACCGATACTGTCGAAGATCTCCGGGTTGACCGACGTGTAGCGAACCAGCATGCCCGTCAGCATGCGCGAGAGCTCGATGCGCAGGTTGTCGGTCAGGTTCACGGACAGCATCAGGCTTGGCTTCGGCGTCAGCCTCGGCACGCTCAGTCGCTGACCGCTTTCGCTGCTGGCGAGCGCGTCCCGCACCTCGTCATAGAGGTCGCTGTCCAGGAGCGGCAGGATGAACGTCGTCAGCTCGGTGGAGCCGTCGCCGAGCTGATCGAGCCGCATCGCGATGGGGTCGAAAAACTGGCTCCAGTAGTTCGTGTAATCGCGGACGAAGCGACCGTAGGCGTCGCCCTCGCGCTGCGTCACGTCGAGAACCGGGTTGGCGCTGAGCGGTTGCATCCGGGCGATCGTCCCGTATTGCTCGGAACTGGCGACGAGCCGCGGGTCGATCTCGTAATCACGGCTGCTGAAGTATGTCGGCAGGTACCGATGGCGGACCAGCTGCTCCATGCTCGGGATGTGGCGGTTGCCGTCGAGCAGGTACAGCATGGCCGAGGACACCAGCATCTCCATCTCGGCGCGGGCCTGCATGCGCCGCAGCTGGGCGATCTTCACCTGCGGACTCACGAGCCGGCGGATGAACGCGTCCGAGAAGTAGACGTAGGCATCGGTCGTGGCCTCGATACCGAGCTGCAGCTGCATGTAGAGGAACTCGTCGCTGCGGCCGAGGCTGCCCGCGCCGGCAACGGTGTCGAGCGCGAGAATCCTGCGCAGCTCCCCGGCATTGCTGCTGATCAGCAACCTCTCACCGCGAATCGCCCAGAAGACCTGCTCGCCGCCCTCGAGATCGTAGGTGGCGTAGTCACTGCTGACGACGGCGCCGAAGCCGAGCAGTTCGAGCACGGCTTGCGTGACCTGGGCCGAGCGGAGCGTGGCAACGATCGAGATATCGGTGCCGTCCACTAGGAAGAGGTCCGGCAATACGATCGCGAGGTCGTCGATGGCCGCCAAAGCTTCGACGCGCGACAGGGTGTTCTCGGTCAGTCCGAGCCGGTCGAGGTAGCGCTGCCGGAGATCGTATTCGACGCTCTTGACGGCGAGCGCGGATTCGAAGCGCAGGAACTGGTCGGCACTGCCGGCAAAGACCCGTCGCAGCGCGTCGATATCGCGGAACCAGACGAATGCCCGATCGGCCGGCACGATGTCCGCGAGCGGCACCCGGCGCTGCGCCTGCCTGCTGTCCTCGAGCATCTCGTCGAACGGGTGCGAACGCACCCTGACCGACTCGACATCGTCGATGGAGACAGTCCGCGCGTCGTTCAGGCCCGTCACGGGGTTGTCGATGAGCTCGAGCTGCATGGTCTCGCGGATCGCGGCCGTGCCGCCCATGACATCGAAATAATCCGGGCTGTCGTCCTCGGCCCGGCGGCCCGACAGCTCGTCGCCCGAGGGCGCAACGCCATATAGCTCATCATGCCGGGCCAGCCAGTTGCGCAGCACCGGCGCGTCTGACTGCGACAGGAGGTTGCGCCAGGTCTCCATGCGCACCCGCGCAAAGCTGCGCACCTTGTCCGCGGCAGCGGCCTGGCTGTCGAGGCTGCCGAAACGCATGGCCTCGAGCAGCGCCGGGATCGTCTGCGTCTGTGGACCGATGCGGTCCAGCGCCACGACGGCGGCATCCCGCAGCTCTGTGTCGGTCTCCGCCAGTGTTCGGATCAGTTCCGGCACGGCCGACTCGGCTTCGGGACCGATCATGCCGAGCGCGGTGGCAGCCGCTGCACGCAGCGCGGCGCTGTTGCCGCGATCAGCCAGCACCGCGTTGAGAGGCTCGACTGCCTCGACGGCGAAACCGCCCATCGCCCCCAGCCGCTCGGCCGCAGCCACGCGGCCGGTCTCCGGCCCGGCTTCGAGGACGTCAATCAGCTCGCCCACGTTACCGCCGAGCGCTGTCCGGCTGCGCGCCAGGATCAGCCCGGCCACGGCTGCGCGGTAAATCGCCGGGTTGCCCTCGGCCACTGCATTGGCCAGCGTACGGTTGACGGTCTCGTCGGTGGGCGCAATGTTGGCTATCGCCGTCAGGGCCGCCTCGCGCACCGCGACCGGTTCGCGCTGGTCGGTCGCGAGCGCGATCAGCTTGTCCGTGATCGACTGCGCCGCGCCGCCGATGCGTCCCAGCGCGTCGAGAGCGGCAATGCGGACGTCGGGCTGGTCGTCCTTCAGTGACGCCGCGAGCGCGGGGATGACGCGTCGGTCCGCGCCCCCGATCTGCGCCAGCGCCAGCGCCGCGTAACGCCGCTCCAGCAGCTGCCGGCCGTCGCCCTGCAGGCTACCGACCAGGCGCGGCACGGCGACCGGACCCATCTCGCCCAGCGTCTCGACGACGGCCTGCAGGAATACGGGGTCGCCCTTGCCGAGGGCGCGGATCAGGCTCGGCACGGCCTCCTCGCCGATGCCCGCCAGCGCCGCCGAGGCGGCGTCCCGCACCCTGGCCTCGTCGTCCTGCAGCGCCTGCACCAGGCGTGAACTCTGTCCCTCGGCGCGCGAGCCCAGCCGCCCCAGCGCCTCGGCCGCCGCAACCCTGACGCTCGCGTCGTCGTCGCCGAGCTGCGCGCCAAGTTCGCCGACGCTGTCGTCGGCGCGCCGACCCAGGCCACCGAGCGCCTCGGCCGCGGCCACCTGCACCCGCTGGTCGGGGTATTCCAGCAGTTCCGTCAGCTCATCCACGTGGCGGGACGCGCGCGAGCCCATCGCACCGACGGCCGTTGCCGCCGCGGCGATGACGCCCTCATCGATGTCGTCGAAGCACGCGACCAATGCCGGCAATGCGCGTGACGCATTACTGCCCAGTACGCCCAGCGCGCTGGCAGCCGCCCGCCGGACGCGGGAAACGTCATCGCCGAGAGCGGCCACCAGTGCATCGACCACGGCGCGGTCCGCGGTCCCGGCCTCGCCAAGCTCGCGGGCAGCGTTCTCGCGTACCCGCCAGTCCCTGTCGCCGAGTGCCGCCACCGCCTGGGCGACCGCCGGGTCAACGGCCGCCTGCAGCGGCGGCGCATACGATGCGACAAACAGGACGATGAGCGCGGCGGCGGCTAATCGGCGCCCCGCGCGGCAGGACAGGCAGGTTCTCATGGCAGTCTCCCTTCGAATGCCAGCAAGTGTGCGCGCAGCAGCGTGCACCCGCCTGATTATTGGCTGATTTTCTCGTGATGGGTATAGGGGATTGGCGCGCTACGCCAGCTGCCGTGAGAAGCGGTGATCCGCCCAGGGCTCGAAGGAGGCGATCGAGGTGGGCTTCGCGATGTAGTAGCCCTGGGCAAACTCGATGCCGAGCGAACCGAGCTTCTCGAGTACCTTGCGGGTCTCGACACGCTCGGCGATGGTCTCGATGCCCATGGCGCGGCCTACCTCGGAAATGGCCTTGACCATGCTCTCGTCGACGCTGTCGTCGGCCACGTTGCTGATGAACTGGCCGTCGATCTTGAGGTAGTCCACCGGCAGGTTCTTCAGGTAGGTGAAGGACGACAGGCCGCTGCCGAAGTCGTCCAGCGAGAACTTGCAGCCGAGCTGTTTCAACGTCTGCATGAAATGGATCACACGCGCCAGGTTCGAGATCGCGGCGGTCTCGGTGATCTCGAAGCAGATCGCCCCGGGCGGCAGCTGCTCTTTCTGCAGCTCCTCGATGATGTCGTTGAGGAAGCGATCCTCGCTCAGTGACGTCCCCGAGAGATTGATCGCGATCGTGTACCGGGCCTCCGCGTCGGCATCGCGGTCGGCGAGCTTCGACAGCGCCTCGCGAACCACCCAGCGGTCCAGCGTGGACATCAGGTTGTAGCGTTCCGCCGCCGGGATGAACTGGTCCGGACTCACGAGTTCACCGTTTTCATCGCGCATGCGCAGGAGCAATTCGTAGTGGCCGCGCTTGCCGTGATGCTCGCGGTCGATGCCGATGATCGGCTGGAAGTACAGCTCGAGGCGGTCTTCCTCGACGGCGCTGGTGATGCGGGAGACCCATTTCATCTCTTCGTGCCGCAGCGATGCGTCCGAGTCCCTGTACAGGTGAACCTGGTTGCGTCCCATATCCTTGGCCGAGTAGCACGCCACGTCCGCCGAACTCATCAGGCTTGCGACGTCGGCATTTTCGTTGCTCACCATGACCACGCCGATTGAGCAGCGGATCGTCGTGAACGAGTCCTGCCATTCAAAGCGATACCCCTCGATCGCGTCGCGGATCGACTCCGCCACCTCGAGAGCGCGCTTCTCGTTACAGCGCTCGAGCAGGATGCCGAACTCGTCGCCGCCCAGCCTCGCCAGCACGTCGGTGGAGCGGATCTTGGTGTGGACGATCTCAGAGAGCTGCTTCAGGAGCGCGTCGCCGGCCGCGTGGCCGAACGTGTCGTTGACGACCTTGAACTGGTCGAGGTCGAGGTAAAGCAGAGCATGGCAGATATCGGCATCGACGCGCAGCACGTCCAGCGCGCTGACGAGCCGGTTCTCAAACTCACGGCGGTTGATCAGGTTGGTCAGGACGTCGTGCGACGCCTGGTAGCTGAGCTGCCTGAACAGCCGCGTCTCCTTGCTGACGTCATGGAACACCATGACCGAGCCGATGATGTTGCCGATGCGATCGCGAATCGGCGCCGCCGAATCCTGGATCGCGACTTCGTCGCCGTTGCGCGTGATCAGGATGGCATTGTTGTCGAGCGTGATGACCCGGCCTTCCTTGAGGCAGCGCACGACCGGGTTCTCGATGGTCGCACGCGTGTGCTCGTTGATGATCGTCATGATCTCGGTGGCGGGCCGCCCCCGGGCGCTGCGCATATCCCAGCCGGTGAGATCCTGGGCGACGGGATTGATGTAATCGATATTGCCATCGGCATCGGTCGTGATGACGCCGTCGCCGATGGACTGCAGCGTGACCTCGGCGCGCTCCTTCTCCTCGAAGATGCGGGTCTCGGCATGCTTGCGTTCCGTGATGTCGGTAATCGTGCCCTCGTGAGCCACGATCTTGCCGTCGTCGTCGCAGACGGCCCGCGCGTTCTCGAGCACGACGATCTCTCGCCCGTCCTTGCGGCGCAGGCGGTACTCGAAGTTCTTGACGTAGCCCTGCGCCTCGAGGCGGGTGAATACGCGCTCGCGGTCGACCGGGTTGACGTACAGCATGGTCGTGCGGCCCGCCGCTTTGAGCTCTTCGGCGCTTTCGAAGCCGAGCATTTCGACCAGCGCCGGGTTGGCCGCGATGATGTCGCCGTCGCGGGACGCGATGTAGACGCCATCGACGACGTTCTCGAACAGGCCGCGGTAGCGCAGCTCCGAACTCCGCAGCCGATCCTCGTCGAGCTCGCGCTTGATGGCGATGCCGGCCAGGCGCGCGAGCCGGCCGAGCTTGTCGAGTTCGTCGGTGGACGGGCCGCGTTCGGCGGACACGTAAATGTCCAGCGAGCCCAGCACATTGTCCGCCGCGCCGCGCAGCAGGAACGACCAGGCGGCGGCGACGCCGTGCTCGGCGGCCAGCTTGCGGTGCGGCTGCCACGACTTGCTGCGGGCGACGTTGCGCGCGAAGCGATCCTCGTCGTAGTGCACGGAAGAACCGCAGGTGATGCTCTCGGGCCCGACGTCGACGCGGTCGAGAAACAGCTTCAACGGCTCGGGGAGGCTCGGCGCCTGCGCGACGCTCAGGCTGCTGCCGGATGCGTCCAGCTGCATGACGGCCGCGCGGAACTGCGGGTCGATCTTCTCCACGCAGCGGCAAATCGCCCGCAGCGTACGCTCGTAGGGCACGCTCGCCGCGATCATCTCGAGTATCTTGTTCTGCGCGTAGGCCAGCGATTCGTTGCGCTTGCGCTCACCGATGTCGGTGATCGAGGCGCGAATCAGGTACTTGTCGCCGTCGGGGATTCGGCTCAGCCGCACCTCGCAGGGAATCTCGTTGCCGTCGGAGTCCTGGTGCATCCATTCGAACGCGAGATGCTCGCCGTCGAGCGCCCGCTGCAGGTAGCCGCGGGCGACGCCGAACGACGAGGTCCCGTCCGGCTGTGTTTTGGGGCTGACCTGCTCAGGGCCGACCGCGAGCAGGCGCTTGCGGGACAGGTTGAACAGCCCGCAGGCCTGGTCGTTGGCATCGATGAACCGGTCCTGCTCGATGTCGTAGACGACGATGGCCTCGGGCGCATTCTCGATCAGGGCCCGGAAACGCTCCTCGTTTTCCCTGAGGGCATCCTGGGCCTCCTGCCTGCCCGTGACGTCGCGCACGCTGATCACGAAGATATGGCTGTCGCCGACCACGAGGCGGCTCGCGCTGATCTCGGCGACGAACTTTTCGCCGTTGGCCCTGCGCGCCTCGACCTGACCGTCCCCCACGCGGATCGCCGTGTTGTCGAGTTCGGACATGAACGGCGTGAGGAACGCCTCGAGCGACTGCCCCCCGGCATCGGGCAGCACGTGTTCCAGCTTGGAGCCCACCAGCTGGTCCCTGGTCAGGCCGAAATAGTGCGAGCAGACCCGGTTGCAGTTGCAGATGATGCCGCTCTCGCTGACCGAGAGCAGGCCCTCGCTCACGCTGTCGAAGATGGCCTCGAGCGGGGTCGTATTGGTCAGCGACTGGGTGATCGTCGCCTCCATCTTGTCGTAGTGCTGATCGATCAGCTGCAACAACTCGACGAAGTCGGTTCTCTCGATACCCGACGCCTCGGTGACCTGCTTGATCTTGTCGCGGATGTCCTTGTGCATCTGCCGGCCAACTCAATCCGTTGAAATCGCGAATTCGTTTCGCGCCGGATCGCCGACACGCGGTCCACCGGCAGCTTGGTAACTGTAGGCCGGCGCCATGCCGAGATCTGTGATGCAGATTCAGTTCTGGAAATTATTTTGGGAAATAATTCCCTATTTTAATCAGGAACTTATGACAAAAAGCTGATGTTCATTGGGATCTGGACAGGACGCCGGAATCGACCCGACATAAGTCAGCGCTCCCCCTGCATAACGCGGACCTGCTCGCCGTTCTCGTCGGTAATGACGGTGCCGTTCTGTTGCGGAACACGGGTGGCCGGGCCGCCGACCTGGATCGGGATCGCCGTAACGGTGGACAGGGTTCCCGTCTCCGTCTCGACCTCCGCCGCGACGATCAGGTAGAGGCGCCCTTCGCGTAACGGGATGACACGCACTTGCTGCAGGCTCGGCGACTCGTCGGTCCTGGCCGCCAGCGACACCTCGGCGGGCTGGGCCTCGGGAAACTGCATGGCCGTGGCATCGTTGATCCGGTAGCTGAGGGTGATTTCCTGCGGCCCCTGCACCGACCTGACCTCGAGGTCGATCGCGACGGGCTGACCGACGATCGGCGCGCCGACCATCCGGTAGCCGATCTGCACAGGCCCCATCGGCTTGACCGTACGCGCGGCTTCGGGCGCAGGCTTGCCGTTGCTGCCGGCGGCGGCCGGGTCCGTGCCCGGCTCGCCACCGCAGGCGGCGAGCACGAGGCCCAGGAACAGTGCGGGAATTGAATGCTTCATAGTGCGTTGCCTGGGTTCGGCCGTCATGGAGTCGACCCCAATGATACGTCGAAACAGACGCGGGCCGGGAAACTGGCGGGGGTCAGCGGGTCGTCGAAGCGCCATTCCTCGACCCAGGCGACGTAGGTCTCGCCCGCCACGAGCGGCACGTCGGTCCGGAACGTCGGCTCGAAGCCCGGCGTATCCGAGCTGCCCGCGCCGACCAGCTCGGGCGCAGAGCCGCGGACGATGTAGATGTCCGGGTCCGAGTAATCGCGATCACCAGGGTCGGGCGTCGGGTTGATCGGCGTCGTCGTGACGACCCTGACCTCGTACTCGTCCGTGACCGGGACGCTGATGCGCAGGTAGCGGTCCTCGCCCGGATTATTGCCGTGCCGGGCGAGCCCGTCGAGGTAGTTGTCGACGCAGAAATTGATGGCCGGCTCGCCGGCTGTGTAGTCGGTATAGAGCGGCAGTATCAGCGGCGAGATGTTGCCGGGCACGCCGGCGTCGTTGGTCTCGTTGCTGGCCCAAACGTCCAGCTCGGCGCCCGAGACGATGTCCTCGCGGTCCAGCTGCGCATCCAGGAAAGCCGCGTCGTCGGGCCCCAGCGAGGCCCGGAGCTCCGTCGCGAACGAGAAGATCGAGGTCCAGCCCTCGGTGACGATCTGCGGCCCGGTCATGACGCCGTAGATCGGCTGGAAGCCGATCGAGCGGTCGTCCGTGCCGTCGATATTGGTATCCCACAGGTCGTAGAGCAGCGTCGCCACGGAAATCTCGTTGAACCAGCCGGGCGTGCCGAGGTTGGCGGTTTCGGTGCTGAAACCGCCCCCCTCGCTCGTGCCGGGCACGCCCGTATCGCAGTAGACCGGGTTGTCGAGGACCATGCCCGCGAGCGCGTGGGCCCAGCCTTCGCCGAACGCGAGCGGCGCAACGAGTGCCTCGCCGAGGAAATGCGCGCCGCCCGCCGAATCCGAGCGCGAGAAATTGTCCTCGAAATAATGACCCCACTCGTGGACGACGATATGCCGGTCGAACTCGTCGGTGTCATCGTCGGCATCGCCCAGGATGAACAGGGAGTCGATGCTGCCGAAATACGAGGACGTGCCGATCTCCCCGGCCGTCAGGTCGAGGCTCGCGGAGCCGACGTTATTGACGCTCCAGAATACGTCGAGCGGCGCGAAATCCGCGTTCGGATCGGTCGCCCGGATGAACTGGATGGCCTGGTAGATCGCATCGAGGATCGCGAATGCCGCCGCAGCCCGGTCCCCGGAATAGGCCACGCCGTCCCAGCCGGAACTAACCGTGAAATTACGCAGGACATCATTCGTGCCCGTGCTGAACGCGTTACTGTCGGCGACGTACAACGGCCGGGTGAACAGCCCGGCCGGCGGGATCTGGCCGTTGTCCGAGCCCCCCTCGACGTAGTTGTCGCGCACGTCGACGTCCCAGCCGGGCACGCTCGGGTCCTTGAGCTCCGCGCGCACTCGCAGCGTGACGTTGGTGTCGCGAGGCACGCCCGTGAAGCGGTAGCTGCCGCTGGCGCCGGCAACCGTGCTGCCGAGCTGCACACCGGTCGAGGCATTCAGCAGCTGCACGGTGGCGCCGCGGATGGGCCGCGAGACGGTTGCGGCGAAGTCCAGGCCCCGGCAACCCGCCGCGGGCGGCACGGACTCGTAGCTGACGACGCCGGACACGGCCACAGTATTCGACCCGCCGCCGTTGCCGCCGCCCCCGCCGCCTCCGCCACAGGCCGACAGCAGCATCGCCACGAGCCCGACGATGGCCGGTCGCCAGTGCCCCTGGTTCACGAGATGCATGCTTGATCTTTCGCCACGACGTCGCCTCATTGTCACATAATATTTCGCGATGCAGGTCCGACTAAGGACCCCGAGTATTGATAAACTGACAGTTTGGATCGAGCGCGGGGTTCACAGTTTCGCGCCGACAGTAAACACAATGGGTGCCTGATGGCCAACGAAAAGATACTCGTCACCGGTGGCGCCGGCTACATCGGCAGCCACGTGGTCAAGCAGCTCGGCGAGGCAGGCGAGAACGTCGTCACGCTCGATAACCTGTCCACGGGCTTCGAGGCGGCGGTCACCCACGGCGAACTGGTGATCGGCGATACCGGCGATGCGGCGCTTCTCGAGCGCATCTTTGCCGAGCACGACATCGACACGGTCATGCACTTCGCGGCACACACGATCGTGCCGGAGTCCGTCGCCGATCCCCTCAAGTACTACGGTAACAACACGGCCAGCAGTCGCACCCTGCTCGAGGTGGCGAACCGCCGCGGCGTGAAACACGTCGTGTTCTCGTCGACGGCCGCCGTGTACGGCATCCCGCCCGACGGCCGCGCGTCGGAGGCGACACCGACCAAACCGATCAATCCGTACGGCAGCTCCAAGCTCATGACGGAATGGATGCTGCGCGACCTCGGCAAGGCCGGCGGGCCCCGTTACGTATCGCTGCGCTATTTCAACGTCGCGGGCTGCGAGCCGACGGGCACGATCGGCCAGTCGACCCCGAAGGCGACGCTGCTCGTCAAGGTGGCCTGCGAGGCTGCGACCGGCAGGCGGCCCGGAGTCAGCATATTCGGGACCGACTACCCCACGCCCGATGGCACGGGGCTGCGCGACTACATCCACGTCGAGGACCTCGCCACGGCGCATCTCGACGCCCTGTGCTACCTGCGTGACGGCGGCAAGTCCACGACGCTGAACTGCGGTTACGGCCACGGCTACAGCGTGCGGGAAGTGCTGGCCGCGGTGGCAAGGGCCGCCGATAGGCCGCTCAATATCAGCCAGGAACCGCGGCGTGCCGGCGACCCGCCCGAACTGGTCGCGGTCGCCGACAAGATCCGCAAGGTGCTGGGCTGGACGCCGCGGTTCGACGACCTGGACATGATCGTGCGAACCAGTCTCGCCTGGGAGCGCAAGATCGCCGACCAGGACCCGACCGCTTACTGGGCCGCCTGATGACATGAAATTCTACCGCCCCAGATCACTCAACGGCCTGATCCTCGTCGGGTTCGGGCTCGTGGCCGTGCCGCTGCTCGTGGCCGTGGTCTGGGCGCTGTTCAACCTGGACCGGCTGGCGGAACAAAGCGAGATGCTCGTGACCACCGGCGTCGCGGCGGCGGAGAACAACCGCCTGCTCGTGGAGCACGTCGGCTCGCTCGAACGCGTGGCACGGCAGCACCAGGTGCTCGGCAGCGAGGCTACCCTGCAGCTGATGCAACAGGACCTCAGCACGGTCCGCGCCAGGCTGCGGGTAATGGCGCCGATCACCGAGCAAGCCGGTGCGACGCCGCTGGCGGCCTCGATCGGAACGGCGGCAGGCCGCATCGTCAGCACGCTGGCGCGAGAGGACCTCGACGCCGAAGCCGCCAGGGTCGCGATCGCCGAGTTCGCGCCGCTCAGGCAGAGCGTGCTCGAGCTGACCGGTATCGTGACGACCTACGTGGACTCGGAACTGAAACGACTGCAGGGCAATACCCGCAAGGCGCAGCAGATATCCGCCTGGCAGGTTGCGGCACTCGTCCCCGGAACCATCGTGCTCGTGCTGTTTTTCACCGTGCTGGTCGCAAAACCGATTCGCCAGCTCGACTCGGCGATCAGCCAGCTCGGCCAGAGCGGTTTCGCGAAGCCCATCGAG